>CAYWFW010000199.1:0-6002 GCA_964457735.1 uncultured Sulfurovum sp.
GTGGGTGAAACCCACCAAAACATTATATTAAAGATTCTTATCTTATTAGAGTTTTAGCTTTATCTCCTAAACTTCTTATAGTTATATCTATATTTAAAACTAGAATTTACTTCTTATTACCTCTTGTGTGACCTTCAATAATAAATCTTAAAGCATTAAGTCTAATAAATCCTTCTGCATCTTTTTGATTATAAACTTCATCAGCTTCAAATGTAGAATGCTCTTCACTAAATAATGATAAATCTGATTCACGACCAACAACCATAACATTACCCTTATAAAGTTTAAGTCTTACAGTTCCTTGAACATATTTTTGTGTTGAATCGATTGCTGCTTGCATCATCTCTCGTTCAGGGCTAAACCAAAAACCATTATATATTAGTGAAGCATATTTTGCTATCATTCCATCTTTTAAGTGTGCCTCTTCTCTATCAAGACAGATAGATTCTAATGCTCTATGAGCTTTTAGCATAATTGTTCCACCAGGAGTTTCATAACATCCTCTTGCTTTCATACCAACATATCTATTTTCAACAATATCAATTCTACCAATACCGTGAGTATTCCCATAATCATTCAATTTTTTTAACAATTTAGCAGGGCTTAACTCTTTGTCATTAATTGATATTGGGTCACCATTTTTATATCCAATTGTGATATATTCAGCCTCATCAGGAGCATTTTCAGGAGAGTTTGACCATAGCCACATATTTTCTTCTGGTTCTCGGTTTGGATTTTCAAGATGTAATCCCTCATAAGAGATATGGAGTAAATTCGCATCCATTGAATATGGGCTAACTGTTGGATTACCATCTGAATCAATATGTTTCTGATCTATTTTGATTCCATGCTTATCTGCATAAGCTAAAAGTTTTTCACGAGAGTTTAAATCCCACTCTCTCCATGGTGCGATAACTGTAATATCAGGATTAAGACCTAAATATCCAAGTTCAAATCTAACTTGATCATTACCTTTTCCTGTTGCTCCATGACTTACAGCATCAGCACCCATCTTTTCTGCAATCTCAATCTGTTTTTTAGCAATCAAAGGTCTAGCTATTGAAGTTCCTAAAAGATATTCCCCCTCATAAATTGCATTTGCTCTAAACATTGGAAATACATAATCTTTGACAAACTCCTCTTGAATATCCAAAATAAAAATATTCTCTGGCTTGATACCATTATCTAATGCTTTTTGACGAGCTGGTTCAACCTCTTCACCTTGACCTAAATCTGCTGTAAAAGTTATAACTTCTGCATTATATTCATCTTGAAGCCATTTTAAAATGATTGATGTATCAAGTCCACCACTATATGCTAATACTACTTTTTTAACCTCTTTTTCTGTCATTACTTACCTTTTATATTAAAATTATAAACTTCTGTGATTTTATCACAAATTTATTGAGATTCTACCTTTAAAAGATATTTAGCAACTTGTGGTAGATTCAAATTTTTCTTTTGTGGGTATATATTTAACACCACTATAATTTTTGACCAAAAACTCTTTTTTAATGGTATCTCCAGTTTTTTTATCTATAACTTTTCTATATAGCTCATTACTCCTAAAATATTTATCCCCTATTTTTTCAAAATAATGATTATCTTCAAATACTTTATATGTATGAGGCAACTCGTTTTCTACCCTAAATTCACCATGTAAAAATTTATCATCAATAGATAAAAGTAGTTGGATATTATGTGTTGTTGGATTTTTAAATCTTAAATCAAGATAATTATACATCACCGTTGCACCACTTGCAAATGGCAAAACTCTACCATCATCAGGAAATGGATCAAAACTATGATGATGTCTCTCTATAATCTCTAATGGAGTATGTAATGCCATCCAATATATTAGATTAGATGATTGACATATTCCACCTGCTATTGCTGGTTTTACCTCTCCATGAGAAAGTTGCATCCCCTCTTTAAATCCTCTTTTAGCTGTTGGTTTACCCAAAATATCAAAATATGAAAAAATCTCATTTGGCTTGATAATTATCCCATTTAATGCCTCTACAACAAGTTTAAGATTTTCAATCTTATTATATTGCATATACATATCACTTGTTCCTAGTTTTCTTAAAAGAATACTTTTATGTTTTTTAATACGATATGTTAAGGGGATAAAATTTTTTGTTTTGCTATAGTTATGAGAGTCAAATATAATATCTAATTTTCTATCAAACTGTTTTAATTTAATAGCTAAAGAGAGTAATTTGGGATGATAAGAGGATAAAGGTTTTAAAAATTTTGGTTTTTTTAACATATTTTACCTTTATTTATGAAAATAAAATGGAAATAATTATGAGATTCTCTCACCATATAGCAAAAAAACCTGTAGGGTTATTACCCCTACAGTTTCATTTTATTATTTTATATACTCTGTAGCCATTCTAAAGACAACTTGATTGCCATCAGTAGCATCGCCAGAACCAATACCAAAAGTTAAATCAATAAGTGAACCTTTTCTAACAACAAGTGCATTAGGGTCTAAAAATCCTGGAAATTTAGGGTCACCTTCTAAATCTAATATATCTAAGCTTGTCCATCCAAGATTACTCTCATCAACTTCAATATCGGATACTTTCCAAAATTCAGGTGCTTTGAATCCTTCAATTTTAACAATATCTTTTGTGTATTCTCTCATATCTCCTAAAAGGTATATCTCTGCTTTATAATCTTGTGGTACATTAATATCATTACCCAAAATAGAATTAGCAACTGTTATATCATCCTCTTTATATGCCTCTTGAAGCTGATTAATATGGATATATTGCTTGTTTGTTGGTATTGTTGCAACATATACAATATCATTCTGCGTACAAGATGAATCATTCTTTAGTGCTAATGGAATATCCATGGCATAAAGTGAACTCATATAATTATCAGGTTGAGTCCCTTCATCTGTATATTTAGCTTTATATATCTCATTACTATGATAAACTTCCCCATCTTTATAATCTGCTCTTTCAAATCCTAAAGTATTAAACTTATCATTCATCTCATCTTCAAAATGCTCATATCTTACAGAATCAAGCTGTTCACTTTCTATAGCACTTGCTGGATATTGAGAGAACCAAAAACCTGATTCAATTTCACCATCTCCATCAACATCAAATCCACCAGGAACATAAACTAAACCTTCATCTCTTGTATCTTGACAAGCATCTAGTATCCAAGGATAACCATCATCAGGATTACAAGGGTCTGTACCTTTAAGCTTTTCACCAATATTTGTTCTATTATCTTCATCACTATCATTATATAAATCTAATGCATCTATAAGATTTGGCTCATCTGTGTTATTTTTATTTGAAGCATTATGCTCTGAGATTGCAATTGTATCAAAAGTCTCTTCGCCACAACTATATACTTCAAATCCATCATCTAATCCATCATCATCACTATCTGCAATAACGGCATTAGTACCATATCTTTTAACCTCATTACCATCCCAAAGTTTATCACCATCTGTATCTTTATTTAATGGATCTGTTTCATTAATATCAAAAATACCATTCGTATTATTATCTTCAACGCCATCAATTAAGTCATCACCATCGGTATCAGGATTACGAGGATCTGTTTCATTATTATCTATCTCCCAAATACCATTATGATTTGAATCTTCAATACCATCAGGTAATCCATCATTATCACTATCGGTATCTAATGGATCTGTTTCACCAACTTCAAAAATACCATCAAAATTTTTATCTTCAATACCATCATCTAAACTATCGCCATCTGTATCAGAATTACGAGGATCTGTTTCATTTATATAATCAAATGATCTATTTGTATTATCTTTATCAAATTCCCAAATACCATTCTGATTTTTATCTTCAACTCCATCAAGAATCAAATCACCATCAGTATCAGGGTTTAATGGATTTGTTTCCAAATCTTTATCAAAAATACCATCATGATTAAAATCTTCAATTCCATCAACAATCAAATCACCATCTGTATCAGGATTTAATGGGTCAGTTTCACCATCATCTACTTTACCATTGTGATTAGAATCTTCTATCCCATCTAGTAACCAATCTCCATCGGTATCAGGATTTAATGGATGAGTTTCATTATCCTCTACTTTACCATTATGATTAGCATCCTCCAATCCATCAAGCAATCCATCACTATCACTATCCCCATTACAAGGATCAGTTTCACCAATATCAACTTGTCCATTATGGTTTAAATCTTCTAATCCATCAAAAAGACCATCTCCATCAGTATCTGGATTATCAGGGTCTGTACATGAAGCATCTTCAATATCATTTAATAAACCATCTTGGTCTCTATCATTATCATCAAGAGGTTTTTGAGAATCAACAGGAGTAGTAGGTCTAGTTAAATCATCAGCTCTATTACTTCCACAACTAGCTAAATTTATAGCTAGTATAGCAGATATAGTTGAAATTGATAATTTTTTTATTAATAATTTCATATCTTGTCCTAATTTTTTAGTTTTGCTACTAAAACTGTGTATAAGGAGTAGCTAGTCTAAATACAACTTCATTACCAGAAGTTGCATCACCAGAACCGATACCGAATGTCAGGTCAATTCCCCAACCTTTTCTTACAACAACTGCATGAGGATCAGAGTATGCTGGAAATGCAAAATCACCTATATCTATATCTGTCCATGCATATTTATCATCATCTTTCTCTATAGCACCTCTGGTTTTCCAATATTCAGGTGGCTCAAACCCTTCAACTGTTACGATATCTTTAGTATACTCTTTCATTAAACCCATATAATAAATATCAACTTTATAATCAGGTGGAACATTTATATCATTTCCTAGTATAGAGTTTTGTATAGCCGAACCATCTCCACCATTAGCCTCTTCATAAGCTTCTTGTAATTTATAGATATGAATAAATTGTTTATTTGTTGGTGCAGCAACTCTTCTTGGAGTTTGACCTTCTACAACACACTCTTCGTAATCTTTAAACGCCAATGGAATATCCATAGCATAGATTGAACTAAGATAATCACTTGCTTGATCACCTTGATCTACATATTGAGCCTTAAACATTGCATTACTATGATAAACTAGACCATCTTCATACTCTGTTATTCTCTCTCCAGATAGAACATTAAATTTTTCATTCATTTCATCTTCAAAATGCTCATATCTTACAGAATCAAGCTGTTCACTCTTTATAGCACTTGCTGGATATTGAGAAACCCAAAATCCTGATTCAATCTCTCCATCTCCATCAACATCAAATCCACCAGGAACATAAACAACACCACTAACTGCTTTATCTTTACAAGCATCTAAAATCCAAGGATAAGCATCATCAGGGTCACAAGGATTAGTTCCTTTTTCTTTCTCTCCAATATTAGTTCTACCATCACCATCACTATCATTATTTGGCTCAAGAGCATCAATAACATCAGGGGAATCAGTAGAGTTTTTATTGGTAGCTTCATGCTTTGAATATTTTTCTATATCATAAAGAAGCTCATCACAAGAATAAACCTCTTTACCATCATCAACCCCATCGCCATCAGTATCTGGATTTAAAGGGTCAGTATGATAAACATTAATCTCATTACCATCCCAAAGACCATCACCATCTGTATCTTTATTATTTAAATCGGTCTCTTCACCCTCATCCCATTTTTCATTACCATTTTTATCTTCTTGTCCATTTAATAGACCATCACCATCATTATCACCATCTGGTTTATACTCTGGTTGTGCTGCTGTTTTATTTAAATCATCTGCTCTATCACTACCACAACCATTTGTCCCCATAGCTAATAAAGCAACCACTGTTACTATTGATAACTCTTTTATTAATAATTTCATATTTATTACCCCTTATTATCTATTTAAATCTGCTGGATATGTTAGTTGAACTTCTGTTCTTCTATTCATAGCCATTCCTGCAACTGTTGAGTTTGTAGCTTTTGGTTCTCTTTCACCTCTACCCTCTGTTGTAAGTCTATTTATACTAACACCAAATCCAACTAA
>CAYWFW010000200.1:0-12372 GCA_964457735.1 uncultured Sulfurovum sp.
AAATTTTTGGAAGATTTGGGATTTGAAGATATTAAAATCTCACTAAAAGCTAGTGATGTAGATAGAACTGTAGATGCTTATAGAATGCTTCGTCCAAAAAATAGTTATCCATTTCATATTGGAGTAACAGAGGCAGGAACAATCTTTCATGCTACCATTAAATCAGCTATTGGATTAGGTACTCTGCTTCTTGATGGAATTGGTGATACGATGCGAGTATCAATTACGGGTGAGCTTGAAGAGGAGATAAAAGTAGGAAAAGCTATTATAAAAGATGGTGGTAGAAGCAAAGAGGGTTTAAATATAATCTCTTGTCCAACTTGTGGTAGAATAGAGGCAGATTTGGTAAGTGCAGTAGCAGAAGTAGAGAGGCGAACGGCTCATATCAAAACTCCTATGGATGTATCGGTTATGGGGTGTGCAGTTAATGCTATTGGAGAGGCAAAGCATTCTGATGTGGCGATTGCTTATGGTAAGGGTGCAGGGTTGATTATGGTCAAAGGAGAGGTGGTTGCAAAATTACCTGAGGATAAATTGGTGGATAGATTTGTTGAAGAGGTTGAGAAATTTGCTAAACAATAGAATTTTATTATTTAATGAAAAAAATAATGCAAAAATTTAGATTTATTCCAATTATATTAATAATAATTTTTTTATCTATATCTGCTATTTTAGATTATCAAAAAGATAATCAAAAAGTTTTACAAGCACCTATATGGATTCTGGGTGAGAAACAAATTGATTTTAAATCTAATCTACCTCTTGTAATTATAGATACAAATAATTCTAGGATTCATGTAAAAACTTCGATTATTGCAAAGATGAGTATTATTGAGCCAAATGAAAATAATATAACTAAATTGGATATGACCAGCTCTTATAATGGATATATCCGTATCCGTATCCGTGGGTCTTCATCTTTGCAATTTCCTAAAAAACAGTATAGTATAACCACTATCACAACTATTGGTACTAATGATAATGTAGAATTAATTGGGATGCCAAAAGAACATAAGTGGATATTATCTGCACCATATAGTGATAAAACTCTTATGAGAAACTATCTTGTATATAACAAGACAAGAGAGGTTAATGAGGATAAATATTATGCTGTTCGTTCAAGATTAGTAGAAGTTTTGCAATATAGAGATGGAAAATATAATTATGAAGGCGTTTATGTTTTGATGGAGAGAATCAAAAGAGATAAAAACCGTATTAATATTAAAAAAGTTAAAAATAATAAAATTACTGGTGGATATATTATTAAACTAGATAAAGATATACCAGAGAATATACCCTTAGAATATAATGAAAATAAGATGTTTTATTATGTATATCCAAGAGCAAATAAACTAAAAAAAGCTCAAAAATTATATATATCTGAATATTTAAGAGATTTTCAACAGGCATTATATAGCGATGATTTTAATATCACTAGCTCAAAGAATTACTATGGTAAATGGATTGATGTGGATTCTTTTATTGTCCATTTCTTATCTCGTGAATTTTTCTTTGATGTTGATGTATGGCAGTTTAGTGAATATCTACATAAAGATGAAAATCAAAAACTTTTTTTAAGTGCTGTTTGGGATTTTAATTCTGGTATGGGGAATGATAATTATCATTTTAAAGGTAATTATTCTCTTTTTGCTTATAAACAACACTATTTAGGAGAACCTTATACTGTTGCTTCATGGATAAAACGTCTAATAAGTGACCCTATTTTTTATCATAAATTAAAATTAAAATGGTCTTCTCTTAGAGCTGGTATTTGGTCAGATAAAGAGCTAATATCATATATACATAAAACAAGAGATAGGTTAAAAGAACCTGCTAAACGCAATTTTAAAAGATGGAGAGGAGTATTAGGCTCTTTTATTTGGCCAAATAGACAAACATGCCAAAAAAATGGTAAAAAAATATATTGTGAGACATTTGAAGATGCGATAGAGAATGATTTGATTTATTGGTTAATAAGAAGAGGAAAAATGATGGATGAAAACTTGTAATTTATAGAAGAATCATCTTATCATTTAAAATCTATTAGTTTCTTTTTTGGTTTATCTTATTTGAGATAGTAAAATTATTAAGAAACATAATCTCCATTATAAGATACTAAGACCACATTTGTTACATCTTCTATATTTGAAAGAGTATTAACAAAAGTTGTGTCATCATTTTTTAATCTAATTTCAATTGTGATTTCAACTTGATTGTGTGTTATAGTTTTGGATTTTAGATTAAACTTTACTATGTTATCTTTAATATATTTCATAACTTCTTTATCTGTAGCATTATTACTATAATTTAAAATAAGTAGATAAGGGGACGAATTACTTTTAAATTGTGTTAAGATTATTAATACACCTGCAATAATCAAAGAACCTATCACTGAAATTTGAAAAAAACCTGCACCATTTGCAATACCAATTGAAATTGCCCAAAACATAAAAACAATATCCATAGAGTCTTTAATTGCCGTTCTAAACCTAACAATACTTAATGCTCCTACCATACCCAAAGATAAAACAAAATTGGAGGATATTGTCATAATGATTAAGGATGTCACAAGAGATACCATTACTAATGAAATATTATACCCCTCTGTATAAAGTACCCCTTGAAATGTTTTTTTATATATATAAAATATAAACATTCCCATTAAAAAAGTACTTAATAATACAACTATAATATCTAATGTATTTAAACCACTAGAAAAATCTATATTGGCGAAATTCTTTTTGATAATATCCTCAAATCCTACTGCTTTTTCCATATTTAACTCCTTGTTAATTGTCTTCCCAACTATTTTCTTTATTAAATTTACGACACATCACATATTTAGATATTGCCCATCTTTGTGAACTTTTTATCTGCAATATGTTTTTAATATGATTTGGTAAAAAATGATTATATTTAATCTCCAGAATCATTTTAGGCTCTTCTATCACATCTACAGTTAATAAATCTTTATTAAAAATATCTATTTTATTTAAACCCGTTTTTAACGATTTATCAAATGTAATTCGAATATTATTAATATTTGAAATATAAGCCTCTCGTACATAATCTACAATCACTTTTGGTTTATAATGATATGCAACCATATCAAAATAGAACTCTTGTAGAAGTTTATTATCACTTTGCTTTAAAAATATAATATCTTGATTAATAATTTTATTATACTCTTCTCTAGTTAAAGATGCAGATTCTTTGTTAATAAATTGACCTATTCGTGATTTTTTTTCTAATTTTATTACGCTATCGTCAATATTATATATTCTTATCCTATATTTTTTACGAGTGAGTACTCCTGCTTGTTTTTCATAGAGTGCAGTGTTTCGTATATCATCAAAATATAAACTACGAATATGATAGTTTCCATTTTTATCAGCAAATTTATCTCTTTTTAAAACAGCATTTAAACGCCGTTTTAAAGATTCATATTCAAAATAATTAATAAAATATTTAAATTCATGACGAAATATTTTTTGATTCATTTGTATCCATCTTATGCAATATTATTGAAATAATATATAAAATGGACTGTAAAATAGTTGAAAAGCTATCTAAAATATTAATTGATTGTAAAATAGAGTTAATTAGTATTTAAAAATTCATACTAATAGAGATTTTGCCAGATGAAAATGATGGATATTTTGTATCTCTCCATGGCCATCTTGTGGGTGAATACTCTTGAGCATATTTTATAGAAAAATGGTATGGTCTATTATCTTGCCAACCAAAAGAGTAACTATAATCAGATTCAAGTTCTGTCTGATTATCTAAGTTGGAATATAAAAATGCCGTAGCTGAAACAAATAATTTATCATAAAGAAAAGATTTTGCAGAGATTGTTAATTTTTCTTGCTTTATATGAAAATAGTGTTCATATCCTATCGATAAGGATGTATAATCATTTAATGTGGTATATCCATTAAGTGATAAGAATTTCTCTTTTTCTGATGGAACAAAGGTTGCTTTTGCAATTAAGTCTATATCTTTTATTTTTGTTTTATAATGAATCTCCCAACTTCCATCTTTAAAACCATATAAATTATCTTTTGAAAGAATGTTATTTTTATAATTTGAATATGAAAAACCCCAAGTATCTTTATGATAATCAGAATAACCAAAAGTATAATAGTAGTCTGGTTGATAATATGGATTTTTATATCCATTTATATCCCATATTGAAGTGAGGGTAAAATACATATATTTTCTCGGTTTAAAACTTAAAGAAAATCTTAATGCTGTTCTTCCACTATCAGATTCTTGAAGATTTGCCAAAGAGGAATCAAATCCTATTGAGAGTTTAAATATATCATTTATATCTTTTTTATTAGAGCCACTTTCAAGTTGATTTTGTCTTTTTTCTAATGAAAGATTAAGTGCTCTATCGTTTCTATCCAATTGTGAATTTAGGAGTTTTAATCTTCCTAGATTTCTTTTTTTTAGTTGTTTTTTTTTATTAAAAACAGTTACTATTTTTACCTTTGTTTTTGGTTTTGATTCAATTATCTGTTCTAACTTTTTTTTTTATTTTTACTATCTTTATTTTTCTCCTCTTTTTGAAGAGCTTTTTCTATTTTCTCCATTTTTTTCTTTAATTCTTTCTCTTTTTTTAATCTTTCTCTTTCCTCTTTTCTTAGTTGTTTATCTTTTAGTATTTTTTGCCCATCAGTTGCTTCTAAAAAATCTTTAAATTCCATATTAATCTCATCTATAATTATATTTTCATAAGGATATCTATAATCATAGCTATAATATCTATTTGATATTAAAAAATTAGAGGAGTCAATATCAAGATTTACAATCTTAAAATCTTCCATCTCTTTTTTATGTTTTAATAGATACTCTGTTGCTTTTTGTTTGGTATCAAATACCCCTATTCTTACCACAAAATCATCATCTTTTCTTTCTACTCTTATAACATTATCTAACTTATTAAACTTTTTTAATAACTCTGTTGAATAATAGAATAGTTCAATTTTTTTGCTCTCTATAGAAAATTTATTTTTTAAATTAATATTATGTATAGCAATTTTATCTGCTAGTTTATCTTTTTTATTATAATATAAGTTTCCAACCTTCTTATAATATATAGATTCTAATACTGCTGAATTAGTAAGGATATTTAGGGATTTATTGATTTTATTTAGATCGCTATAATATCCGCCAAACCAGCCATAGTCATTTTTATAAAGTTCTTTTGTTGAATCTTTTAATACTTTGGTATAATTATCAATATATCCATATAAAGCATCATATATAAACGATGCTTTGGTACTTATTAATTTAAATTTAGGTAGATTTTCATCTGCTTTATTAAAATCGCTCCAGTGTCTTTTATTATGATAAATTGTATTTTGTACCCAATAAGGGTCTTTATCCAAATGCTCTTCCGAAGAGGTAGATATTTTATTTGTTTTGCTATAACGCTCTTTGAGTACTAGATATATATTTGATGAATAATGTTTATATTTTAGATAATAAGGATGTTCTATCATACTCCAAAGATAACTCTCTGCATTTGTTACACCATGAGAAAATCCTAAAGGAACTTCATAACTATAAACTGCTCTATAATCTAAATTTCTCTCTTGAACAAAGTGACTATAACTATCGATATTAAAAAGTTTTAGAGCGTTATGGATATAATATTCTTTAGCAGGATCTAAAATATAATCTGACCACTCTTTACCTTTATCATTAGATAAATAATTTTTTATCCCCTCTTTTTTTAATGCTTTTGAAAAATCATATTTAGCAATGATTGAAAATATATCTGTTTTATATTCTGGATAATCTTTTTGAAGATAATACAAACCAGTTATCATATGAGCAATAGAATATAAATCCCAACCTTGAGATTTTTTTACCTCTCCTGTTGAGGCATCATAATATCTATTTGGTAATTGGTCTTTATAAAGTTTTAATTTTTTGATGGTTGCTATGATTTTATTTATTCTTTGACTAAATATATCTTTGTTAATAATATTTAATTCTCTTGCAGATATAGTTGCCATAATTGTTTTACCTATAGCATCTACTTTTATAGTTTTATAGTTATTTGAACCGTTTACAATACCTGTTTCTTGATTATAATTATTTTCAAAATATTTCCATGCTATTTTTGCATCTTTTAAATCTTGTTCTTCCTGCGAACTATTTTGTTCTTTTATATTAGGATTATATGGCTCTAAGATTATAAAATTTTCTTTTGTTGGAAGACATTTAAAGTTATTGATTTTATTTCTATAATAATCGTAAGTACCACGATTTTTTATCTTTTTTAACTTTTGTAATGAACCCATTTTATTAAATAATAAAGACTCTAAAATAATAGAGTTTGTATTTAAAGTTAAAGCTTTGTTTTGCCCCTCCATTGTTTCGTATATTCCTGCATAATAACCTTTTTTCTCATCATAATTATTTTTAACATAATTATAAACTTTATTTGCATAAGGAGTATCAAAAAGATGTTTCATCCCTATTGCTGCTTTTGTACTTACTGATTTAAAATCGTTATAATCTTGTGCATCATGATTTATAATTTTAAAAGGTTCTCCATTTGTAAAAATTGTATTATATAAAAAATATGGTGGTCTATCAACATGGTCTTCTGTTATTGCTGTTAGTTGAGCTGTGTGATTATATCTCTCCTCTTGTACCTGATATATATTTTTTATATATTTCCCAGATTCATTATCATCAATACCATAATCAAACCCTGTATACCAATATGATTCACTACCTACAAAGTTACTATAAAATGTTCTTGAATCTGTTGGAATTTTGATACCATAAACAAGCTCCTCTTTTAAAAATTTATATCGTCTTGCTTCACCTGCATCATAATCCCAAAGTTCAAAACTTCTTGCTAGATACTCTTCATATCCTGTTAAAGATTCATGTCCGATTTTTAATACACCATCTCTATAACTTCCACCATACAAATCACCATCCACACTAAGAGTTCTACAATAGCGATAACGAAGCAATAATTTTTCTATTTGAGGTGCTAATGTTGGTTCACATTGTTCAATTACATTTAAAGATGCCAAAAGTCGTGCTAAATCAGCAACTGACCATCCAATTCCATCTGATACAGGTTTATTTCTATAATTTGTCATTTTTGCTAATTTTGTATTATATGTTTTATTTGGCAATTCATTATTAAATATATCCATTGATTGCATAGTTGTTAAAAATTTATTCATCATCTCTTCATATTTTTCTTGAGTAATTATTTGAAATTTTTTTGCAGAAAATATGGCATAAACACCATTTGCCCAATCCCAAACAGAAGCAGATGGATATTTATGTGCAGCATTCATTAACCCTGTTTTATTCTGAAAATTATTTTCAAAATATTTCCATGCAATTTTTGCCATTTTTAACTCTTCATCTGTGGGTGGAGATTCTAGTGGACATATATCATTTTCTTTGATAGTAAATTCTTCTATCTCTTTGGTTCTATTTTTATCACAACAAACAGTAATAACTGTCGATTTTGCTTGAGTTAAAGATATATTATCTTTTGATATTTTAGAGCTATATAATTTATTAAAACCCAAAAAACCTAATATAATTAAAAGTATCAATAAAATAGCTATAAAAATAGACCAAATATTTTTCACTTTTGTTGCCCTTTAGGTATTTGAAGTAATACACCCTCTTTTTGATATAATAAAGATTCTAAAATAATTGCATTTGTATTGCAACTGAGTGCTTTATTTATCTTGCCACTTTTTTCATAAATTCCAGCATACCATCCTTTATCACTTTGGAGTATTGAAACTTTATCTACAAGTTTTTTTGTATAATCTGTATGATATAAAGCATTCATTGCAAAAGAGGCTTTTGAACTAAGTAATTTTTTATCATTATAAATATCTCCACTATCATTAATAGCAATCCACTTTTTTTTATTTACAAAGATACAATTATAAATAAAATATGGTTGAATATCAATATGGTCTTCTGTAACTGCTGTTAAAATTCCTGTTTTGTTATATCTCTCTTCTTGAACTTTATACAATCGGTAACTAAACTCTTTTGACCAATAATCCCACCCAAATTCTAAGCCATCAAGCATATAAGGCTCCATCAAAACATAATTATTTGCATCAAGATTATTACTATCTCTTGTATCATAAGGTATCTCTATATCATACATTGTCTCAAAATCTAAATATCTATCATATCTCATTGAGTTACTTGAATAGACTCCAAATAGTGTAAAAGCTTTTGATGAATATTGCTCATACCCGAGTCTCCCCTCTTGAACAAGTGAATATTTTTTATCTTTTTGACCAAAAGTTGTACCAAAAAGTTCCCCATTTTTTTGTAATGACTTAAATTTCCATTTAGATAAGATAGTTTTAATCTTTTTATTATATTTTGGATATTGTAAATTTATAAATGAAAGAGGTGCTAATATTCGTCCAATATCAATAGAAGACCAACCAATACCATTTTTTATCTCTTTATCTGAATAGTTTGTCATTTTTAAAGTTTTGGTATTATAAACTTTATTTGGTAATAGGTTATCATATAATCTTAAATTACTTAATGTATTTAAGATTTTACTAAGACGATTATGAAATTTTATATCATCAATAATCTCAAGACGATAAGCTGATATTAAAGCCATAAGATAATTTCCCGTATCCCATAAAGTTGTTGATGTAAAATTATCAACAGAATTTACCAAGCCTGTAGTTTCATTATAGTTATTTTCAAAATATATCCAAGCAGTTTTTGCCCATTTTATCTCAGTAGAATTTAAATCTTTTTTATCAATAACAATTTCTGGTGCTATTTTATTTTCTAATATTTTCACAGCTGTTCTCTTTTGTTTTATATCAATACTATTTAAAAAGTTTATAAGTATCCCTCCAACAATCAGTGCAGATAAAAATACTATATGATGTCTTGCTCTTTTTATATTTTTATATTTTTCCATTATTTTATCCTTTAAATTTGTATAATGCGGCTTGGACTATTGCCCAAAGTGCTAACATATTATATATAGACCACATCAAATTGATTGCGAAGCCAGTAATATAGACTCTCTCTCCAATAATTAACATTGTTGCAGCAAAAATAATTGCAACAATATAAAGAGCTATTAGTCCAAGTTGAACACGAACTAAAGGTAAAAAATTGCCAGAATTAGCTGTTTTTGAGGTTACCACAAATCTAATTGGTTTACCTCTTAATACATCCCAAAATGCGTTAATTACAATTGGAAAAATTGCCACAAAAAATGAAGCTCCACGATTAGAATGAACTCCCCAAGTGGCTATCATCAGTGCAACTTGATTAAAAAATAAAAATGGAATCAGATGGATAAAAAAGTCCATTGAATAACTATCAACTGGTGCAATATTTGTAAACATAAATATAATTGGAGATAGCAATAACACCATCAACCAAATTGCACCAGTATAAGACCAAAATGTGCTAAAATACATCAGTTTTTGCCCCAAAGATAATCCTGATTTAAAAAATCTTCCAAACTCTTTTGTTATTAAATCAATTGTTCCACCAGCATATCTAAATCTTTGAGTACTCCAAGTTATTAAATCAAGTGGAGATAACATTTTAGATTCAACTTTTGGATGAAGAACAGATTTATATTTTTTTGGTTTATATGAATGAACAAGTAAAGATGTATAAATATCTTCTGAAGTATGAAAAGATATATACTCAATATCAATATCTTCTATCGCTTTTTTCTTATCATCTGCTTTATTAACTCTTTGTACCCATCTATCCATTGCCACCATTCTAAGAGCATCAGTTCTATGAATTGATGTTGCTCCACAACAAAAAGAGGCATTATAGTTATTTCTTCGTCTTTGAATCACATCAAAAAACATAGCTGGGTCATTAGCAAAAATATCTTTACCAATAGTTATTTTTCCAAAAAGTTTTTGAACTATATTTGCACTCTTTTCCCCCATATATCCTGCTTTTTGCTTCCATTTTGTGTTTAGTTCTTCACCTTGTGTTAAATCACAAAACCATTGAGGAGTTTGAACCCATGCAACGCTATTATCTTTAAAATATCCCAAAGTATTAAGTAAGATATTTTCAAAAAGCCTAGTATCTGAATCTATTATCACAATAAAATCGCCACCTGTTATATCCATAGCATTTGTAATAGCACCAGCTTTGCGACCTTTTGAATTATCTCTTGTGATTTGAGTAATCCCCTCATCTTTTGCCATCTGAGTCATAGCATCGTTACCACTATCATCAAGCAAAAAAATTGATACTTTCCAAGAGTCTAGTTTTTTGACCTTTTTACTTGCAAAGACACTTTGACGAACCATCTCGGGATCTTCATTAAAAACAGGAAGATATATATCAATACTTATATTTTTATTTTTATAATATTTTTTACTTTTATCTTCAACAATCTCATCCATATATTTTGGAGCATCTTGCATTGGAGTGTCATTTATACGCCAAAAGTTTATAACTACAAAAATAGTTCCAATAAACATCATGGTCTCTGCAAATGCTAATGGTATCGCAAACCATAAAGCATCCATATTTAAAGATTCAGTCCAACGGTATTTAATATACCAAAAACCCAACATAAGTGTAATAATTGCAAAAAATTGAAATAAAGATTGCATTAATTGTGATTGTTCTTGAGGCTCTTCTGGAATACGACTATCATATTTAGATTCTAAAAAATATAGTTCATTCACTTTATGTTTTCTCCTATAATAATTTTTTAATTTACCTTATCTAAAAATTACAAAGAGTAAATACTCTGAAGAATCTCTAAGACCTCTATCTCTTCTGGTGTAATTTTAGTATAACACTTTCTTCTATCTTCTACTAAAAAATGCATATTAGTTTTATCTACATCTATAAAACTACCATCAGGATTTACAATATATTTGCTTGTGATAATTTTATTTGAAAATTTTAGCCTTCTATGAATCTTTGTATAGCTAAATAGTATACTTTTATCTAAAATAACATTTCGTTCGATAAGAGAACCAGAACCTATTACAGTTGGACCTATGATTTTTACACCATCTTCTATTTTAACGCTATTTCCAATATAAACTGGTCCTTCAATCTCTATTTTATCAAAATTAATTTTACAATTAATCCCTATCCAAACATTAGGAAAAATCTCTTTACCATAAGGTTCTATATCCTTGATTTTTTTCTCTAAAAGAAGCATATTTGCTTTATAAAAATCAGCAGTTGAACCAACATCTATCCATTGGAAATCTGGTGTTTTAGCGTAATAAGGAAGATTAAGCTCAGTAAGTAATGGTAATAAGTCTCCACCAATATCAAACTCTTGATTATCAGGAATATAATCTAAAACCATAGGATCAAAAATATAGATACCAGTATTAATTATATTACTTTTAGCATCTTCAACTTTTGGTTTTTCTTGAAAACTTTCAATTAGTCCATTTTTATTAGTAACAACAACACCATATTTATAAACATCCTCTTTGGGAACCTCTTTACAAATTACGGTAGCTACACCATCATGATTTTTATGAAACTCCATAGCCTTAGTTAAATCTAAATCAATCAACGCATCACCACATATAACTAAAAAAGGCTCATCAAAGAATTGTGCAAAGTTTTGTACCTTTTTTAATCCACCAGCAGAACCCAATCCTTCTGATATAATTTTACCATTTTTTACATTGCCCTCTAGTGAATAAGCAATCTGCATACCTTGTTCTTCACCATTTTGATAATGATCTTCTAGTATATCTGCTTTGTAACTAACCGTCACTATAACCTGTGAAAACTTATGCTTTTTAAGTAATTTAAAAATATAACTAATAAGAGGTCTTTCAACAATAGGAATCATAGGTTTAGGAACAATATAAGTAAGTGGTCTAACTCGCGTTCCTTGTCCACCACTAAGAATAACTGCTTTCATATATTATCTCCTAAAATTTATTAGTTGCTATACATTCATCTGAATCAAGGAATGTTAATAGTTTATCAAGTTGAATAATTTTGAGTAATTCAATAGGTTGTTTGTTTAAAGGACAGAGTTTAAGTTCTCCATTTACACTATTAATCTGTTTAAAGATACTAACAAGAACAGTGAGTCCTGTACTATCCATAAACTCCATAGAAGATAGATTTAGTACTATTTTATGCGTACCGTTATCTATAATCTCAAATAGGGCATCTTTTGCCTCTTTTGCATTTTGATGATCAAATCTTTCAGTATTTATTTTAATAAAAGCTGTATCATCTTTATATGTAATAATCATATTCATTTTAATCCATTTAAATTCAAGAATTTTTAAAGTGTAGATACTTTAAAATCATATTAACATCTAACATAGTGCTAAATGC
>CAYWFW010000201.1:0-5604 GCA_964457735.1 uncultured Sulfurovum sp.
ATATGGGAGAGGATATTACACATATTCATACTAATATCAATAAGGTAAAAAAAGGGATTAAAAATCTTGATTTCATTATGAGCTTAGAGCTATTTATAAGCGATGTTACCCATTATGCTGATATTATAATTGGTGTAAGAAGTGCCTATGAAAAAACTGGTGTATATGTAAATGCGATGAGACGATTGCACCTATCTCAACCTCTTGTAAAATCTGATTTACCTGATGATTGGGAAGTGTTGCAGATGTTAGATAATAAACTTGGTGGTAATTTTGATTATAAAACTAGCGAAGATGTGTGGGAAGAGGTTACTAAAGTAGCTCATAGAAGATTTAGTGGAGCAAAATATTATAGATTAGAAAGACATAGAAAAAGAGGAATGCAGTGGCCAGTATATCACGAAGATACACCAATATTACATCTTTTAGATTTTAGGACTGATGATGGGTTGGCAAATTTTGTTTATCATCAATATAACCTTAGAGGAATGCTTCAAGAGATTATAGAAAAGAAATTTTATAAAAATAATGATAGATTTTATCTAACAACAGGTAGAACTTTGGCACATTATAATAACTCTGCTCAGACGGCAAAAAGCCAGAAACTTTATAGTAAACATAAAGAAGATGTTCTTTTGGTATCAGTAGATGATAAAGAGAAGATAATAAGCAAAAGGGTGATTTTAAAAACTCAATATGGACAAACTACGCCATTAAGAGTGGAATATTCAAATAAAATTAAACCTCAAACTTTATATACCACATTTCATCATGCAAAAAGTGAAATTAATGCAATATTTGGAGATGAGTGTGATGAGTTGATATTGACAGCTAGATTTAAGTCTGTAAAGGTAGAAGTACTAGAGGTGTAAAATCACTTTAAAAGGTGGGGTTTCCCACCTTATCTACCTATTATTTTCTCAATATCTTGATAAAGTATAACACCTACACCATTATATATCATCTCTTCTTTATTATTAATTTTTGATAAGCCATTTAATTAGCTTTAAGAAGTATGTAAGGTCATCTATTAGAACTGTAGCATAATGTTACAGACTTGGTGGAAATAAATTATATTTGATTTTTATCTTGACTTTTTGGTTTATTATATTTAGATATTATCTTTGTAAAGTACAAGGATTTAAATGTTCAAAAATAGTTCCATCAAGACAAAAATTATACTTATAGTTGCTGTGGCAATACTTTTATCTTCGATATTAATAGCACTTTTATCTATATATTCTATTAAAGAGGCTTCAGTAGAGAGGATTGATAAGTATAAAATAGAGGCTTATCAAAATCTTAGGACTAATTTGGAAAATTTCTCTTCTGTTGCTATGTCTATAGTTAAATATCATTATAAACTCTCTGATAAAGAGAAAATAAAAGATGTTGTTAAGGATTATATTGATGAGCAATCTGATTATCTCTTTACTATATTACAAGGACAATATAATCAATATAAATCTAAACTAGATGAAGAGGAGCTAAAGGCTCTGCTTATCAATACTATTAAAAGTACAAGATATGGTAAAAGTGGCTATTTTTGGATAAATGATTTTAATTATAAGATGGTGATGCACCCAATTAAAGAGGCTCTTACTGGTAAAATATTTTTAGATACTCCTAAAGTTCCTTTTGTACAATTAGGCGTGGATGCTCTCAAAAAAAGTGGTGAGGATAAAGGATATATTCAATACTCATTTTACTCTCCTAGTGCCAAAAGATATATGCATAAAGCATCAGTTGTAAAAGTTTTTAAACCATTTAATTGGATTATAGGAACTGGTGCTTATATAGATAATGTATCAAAAGAGATGAAAGAAAAATCTATAAATGCTATAAAAGAGATGCGATATGGAAAGAATGGTTATTTTTGGATAAATAATATGCAACATAGAATGATTATGCACCCTATAAAGCCTGAACTTGATGGTAAAGTTTTTGTTGATGCACCCAAAGTTCCATTTGTAGAGTTAGGGGTAAGAAAGCTTAGAGAGTCTAAAAAAGAGAGAGATTTTATAGAGTATAAATTTTATACACCCTCAACTGGAGAATATAGTCATAAACTATCACTTGTTAGTCATTTTAAGCCTTGGGATTGGGTTATAGGAACTGGTGCATATACAGATTATATAGAAGAGAATATAGACTCTTTAAAGAGTGAAACAAAAGAACAAATTGAAACTATAATAAAAGAGATAATTTTATTAACAATAGTTGTGTTTTCATTTTTAATTCTATTTGCATCATATCTAACAAATAGAGCTATTATAGAGCCTTTAAAAAACTTTAGAAGTTCATTAGATAGTTTTTTCCAATATTTAGCAGACCCTAGCAAAAAGGTAAAACCAATTGAAATCAAATCTTCTGATGAATTTGGAGAGATGAGTTTAGATATAAATAAAAATATTGAGATGAGTCTTGATATACATCGTGAACTTTCAAATATGATACAAACTATTAATGAAAGTGTTATATTAACCCAAAGTGATGAGAAAGGGATTATTACTGATGTGAGTAAAGCTTTTTGTGATTTGAGTGGTTTTAAAAGAGAAGAGCTTATTGGACAGCCTCATTATGTTGTTAGACATCCTGATATGTCTAGAGAATTTTTTGCAAGTATGTGGAAAGCTTTACAAGAGAAGAAGAGTTGGAGGGGTAAAATAAAGAATGTTAAAAAAGATGGTGGTTTTTATTGGGTTGATACTACTATTACGCCAAAGCTTACAAAAGATGGTAAAATTTATGGATATATTGCTATTAGATGTGATGTTACAGATAGTCAAACACCTCAAAAAGATAGAATAAAAATCACCAAACAAATTAATATTACAAAGAAAAGAAAAAAATGAATAATTTAAATTTATTTAATAGTATATTAAAAAAAGCTTTAATAAGTCTATTGTTTTTAGGGACACATACCTATGGAGGACTTATGGAATATAAAGCTATTGATAATAAAACATCTATATTTGGCACACTAAATATTAAAGGCTCTCATAATGTAGCAAGACTTATAAGACAGTGGATTCCAAGCTTTCAAAAAATATATCCTAATGTAAAGAGTAATATGGATTTTAAGAATTCTACACAGGGAATAAATGCACTTATAAATTATAATGCTAATATAGCTGTAACTAGTAGAGAAATAGATCAAAAAGAGATTAATAGATTTAAGTATAGCAGAGGATATTCACCTACTGAAATTAAAATATCTATGAATGCATTAGCAATATATGTAAATAGACAAAATACAATTAATGGAATTACACTTGCTCAAATTGATGCTATTTTTTCCACTTCATTAAATAGAGGCTATAAAAATAAAATTGATAATTGGAAAGATATTACTAATATAGATAATAAGATAAATATTTATCTTTATGATAAAAATTCAACTACTTATAGATATTTTCTAAAAGAGATTATGAGGGATGGTACGTTTAATAAAAAGAATCTAATTAGTGGTAATTTTACGGGATTTTTAGAAGTTATAGATAAAGTGGCACAAGATAAAAATGGAATAAGTTTTGGAAGTGTAGGAAATATGGTAAAGAAAAATCATAAGGTAAAAGCACTTTCAATATCAAAGAAAGAAAACTTTCCCTTATATAAACCAAATAATAAGAATATTAAAACAGGAAGGTATCCACTGACAAGATTTTTTTATATCTATTTAGATATTCCACCTGATAGAAAAATCCCAAAAGTTATATATGAATTTTGCAAATATATATTCTCTGTAGATGGTCAAAAAGTTGTATTAAATCAAGGTGAGCTTAATCTTGGTTATAAACAAATAGGTATAGAATTATCAAAAATAAGGAGATAAAGTATGGTAAAGAAAAAAATTAAACTGTTTCATAAAATAAGTATCAAATCAAAGTTTTTGATGATGATATTGGGGATTGCAATATTATGTATTGGTGTTGTTGGCTATCAAGGGCTTAAACATGGTAAAAATTCTTTAACTGCAAGTATGTATGACCATCTAACTTCACTCAAATCTGCAAAGATACAACAAATTGAGAGTTATTTTCAAGATAAACAAAATCTTATGAAAACTTTTTCATCTCAAAGAAGTATAGTAGATGCTATGAATGAATTTTCTTCAGCTTATAATTTGCTTGATATTTATAGTGTTACTATTGATTCTAATAGCACAAAAAAACTAGAAAATTTTTATAAACAAAAATATATCAAAAATTTAAATTCTCATTCAATTAAATCATACTCTTATATGACAATGATGCCAACAAAAAGTGTATCTAAATATCTACAATATAATTATATTATAAATAGTCCCTTTAAAGTAGGTTCTAAAAATTTATTGGAGTTTGCAAATGATAATAGTTACTACTCAGAGGTACACAAAAAATTTCACCATACATTAAGAGCAATTGTTCAAAATCAAGGTTTTTATGACCTTTTTTTAATCGATATAAAAGATATGAATATTATCTATTCAGTACATAAAGAGGTTGATTTTGCAACAAGCTTAAAGAGTGGTCCTTATGGGCAGAGTTCATTGGCTAAAGTGGTAGAAAAAGTTATATCAAATCCAAAAAAAGGTGTTGTCGTAATATCTGATTTTCAAAACTATAAACCCTCATATAACTATCCACAAGCCTTTTTTGCAACACCTATATATGATAAGAATAAATTAATAGGAGTTTTGGCAACACAAGTTTCAATAGGTGATATAAATAAAATTACAACAGGAAATAACTCTTGGAAGAGCGAGGGGCTTGGTGAGAGTGGAGAGGTTTATCTTGTGGGAAGAGATTATAAAATGCGTTCAGATTCTAGGGGAATACTTCAAAATTCAGCTAAATATATAGCAGATTTGAATAGTACTGATTTAGATAAAAATAGCAAAGTATTGATTTCTATACTACAAAGTACAATACTAAATCAAGATGTTCATAGTCAATCAGTTAAGTTAGCAATTGAGGGTAAAAATGGTTCAATTCTTACCCAAAATTATTTAAATAAAAATGTAATAAGCTCTTATAGTCCATTAACACTTGATGGATTAAATTGGGTTATTATAGCAGAACAAGAGATAGAAGAGGCAGAAGAACCTATAAAAGAGCTTCAAAATAATCTTTTAGTATCTTCAACTATTTTAGCAACACTTATAACATTCTATGCAATTTGGTTAGCATATACATTTTTACAACCCATAACAACAATGACAAGGGGAGTAAAAAGAGTTATTCTAAGAGAGTCTAAATCCAAAATTAAATTACATAGAGGTGATGAGTTTGGAGAATTAAGTAATAATATAAATAGTATGATAAATATAATTAACGAACAAGAGAAAGAGCTTGAAAAAAATGCAAAAGCAAGAGAAGAACTTCTACTAAATATTTTACCACCAAATATTGCATTTAGATTTAAAAAAGGTGAGAAACATATTGCAGAAAGTATACCAAATGTAGCTGTATTATTCTCTCAATTATATGGTTTTGACCAACTTACCAAAAATATGGAGCCAAAAGAGTCTATATCTCTATTAAATGAACTAATAAACAGTTTTGGTAATCTTGCTCTTGATTATGGAGTAGAAAAAATTACAACAATAGGTGATTCGTATAT
>CAYWFW010000202.1:0-7155 GCA_964457735.1 uncultured Sulfurovum sp.
AATGCCTGTAGTTGTAAGAGAAGGTGGAAAACAATGGAATAGAAATGGTGATGCAAAAGAATGTGTAGCTGTAATTCCTGATGCTACTTATGGTATGTTCTATAATGAAATGGTAGCAGATTGTGTTAAAAATGGTCAATATGATGTATCTACTATGGGTTCTGTGGCAAATGTTGGTCTTATGGCACAAAAAGCAGAAGAGTATGGAAGCCACCCTACAACTTTTGAACTAGCAGAAGCTGGAAAAGTTACAGTTACAACTGAAGATGGAACTGAACTTATGAGCTTTGATTGTGAAGCTGGTGATATTTGGAGAATGAGTAGAGCAAAAGATATTCCAATCAAAGACTGGATAAGATTAGCAGTTGAGAGAGGTCAAATAGAACAAGTTCCTGTAATCTTCTGGTTAGATGAAAACAGAGCTCACGATGCACAGATGATTAAAAAAGCAAAAACTTATTTAGCTGACCTTGATACAGATGGTCTTGATATTCAATTTATGGATATTACATCTGCTACAAGATTTACAAATGCAAGAGTAAGAAAAGGTGAAAATACAATCGCTGTAACAGGAAATGTATTAAGAGACCATTTAACAGATATGTACCCAATTTTAGAGCTTGGAACAAGTGCTAAAATGTTATCAATTGTTCCATTATTAGCTGGTGGTGGATTGTATGAAACTGGTGCTGGTGGTTCTGCTCCAAAACATGTTGATCAATTCTTGGCAGAGGGTCATTTAAGATGGGATTCTTTAGGTGAATTTTTAGCATTAGCAGAGTCTCTAAGATTTATCGCTAAAAAGCATAATTCAGCAGAACTTCAAGCAGTTACAAATGCACTAGATGAGGCAAATGATGGTTATCTTGATAATAACAAAGCACCTTCAAGAAAATGTGGAGAGCCAGATAATAAAGCTTCTCACTTCTTTGTAGCTCAATATTGGGCTGATGCTTTAGCTAATCAAACTGAAGTTCCAGCATTAGCAGAGAAATTTGCACCTGTTGCAAAAGCTCTTAAAGATAATGAAGATACTATTATTTCTGAACTTTTAGCAGTGGAGGGTAAAGCACAAGATATTGGTGGATACTATCACCCTAATGATGAGTTAGCTGAGGCTGCGATGAGACCATCTGCAACTTTAAATGATATTATTAACGCTATATAGTTACTACAATGAGATGGGGATTTACTCCATCTTATATAATAGTTTTTGATTTTTAGTTACAAGACTAAAGATCAAAGATTACAGCTCACAAAAAGGGAAAAGGTATGGGAAAAGGTAAAAAAGTATCAATTATTGGTGCAGGAAATGTTGGAGCAACTGTTGGTTATTCATTGGCAATGAGAGGTGTTGCACACGAAATTGTTTTAAGAGATAGAAAGATAGAGATTGCAAAAGGTAAAGCTCTTGATATGAGTCAAGCAGCAAATGCGGCAAGAATGCATACTATTGTTACTGCTGCCGAAGATGCTAGTGATATGGCTGGAAGTGATGTTGTTGTGATTACTGCTGGTAGTCCAAGACTTCCTGGTATGAGCAGAGATGATTTATTAATGATAAATGCAAAGATTACAAAAGAGGTTGTTGCTGATGTTAAAGAGCATTGTCCTGAGGCAATTATTATAATGGTTTCAAATCCTCTTGATGTGATGACTTATGTAGCTCTAAAAGAATCAGGATTTCCAAAAGAGAGAGTAATCGGTATGGCGGGAATCTTAGATTCTGCTAGAATGGCTCACTTTATTTATGAAAAGATTGGTTATGGAGCTGGTCAAATTAGAGCATCTGTTATGGGTGGTCATGGTGATGATATGGTTCCTCTGCCAAAGTTCTCTACAGTTGCTGGTGTTCCTTTGTCTGATGTATTAACAGAAGAGGAGATTGTTGAAATTGTTGAAAGAACTAAAAATGGTGGAGCTGAGATTGTTGGATTATTAAAAACTGGATCGGCATATTATGCACCTGCAAAATCTACAACTTTAATGGTTGAAGCAATTTTAAAAGATACAAAACAGATTCATTCATGTGCTGTCTATCTTGATGGTCATTATGGATATTCTGATGTTGTAAGTGGTGTTCCTGTAGCTCTTGGTTCTGGTGGTATTGAAAAATTATTTGAGATGACACTTAGTATGGGACAACAACGACGGTTTGCAAAAAGTGTAGCATCTGTAAAAGAGATGATTAATGTACTTAATGAAAAAAAGTTTTTTGATAAATAAAAGGGATAATATATGAGAGAAATACAATATCAAGATGTGGTAACTGCTATTAAAAATGTGATTATTCATTGTGGTACAATTTTGCCTGATGATGCATATAAAGCGATTAAAGATGCTCATGATAATGAAAAATCACCAGTTGCCAAAGAGGTTTTAGCTCAACTATTGGTAAATGCAGATATTGCAAAAGATGAAAAAAGACCTTTATGTCAAGATACTGGTTTAGCTGTATTTTTTGTAAATGTTGGTGCTGATTGTAAAATTATTGGTGGACTTTTAAGAGATGCTATTAATGATGGTACAGAACAAGGTTATAAAGATGCTTATTTAAGAGCTTCAACTTGTGAACCTTTTTCAAGAGCAAATTTAAAAGATACTGTTGGTTATAATTTACCTGCTATTATACATTTTGATATTGTTGCTGGGGATAAAATAGAGGTTGAATATGCTGCAAAAGGTGGAGGTAGCGAAAATGTATCAAGAGCTACAGTTTTTCCTCCTGCTGCTGGAAAAGCTGGAATAATAAAATATGTTAAACAAGTTATCTCTGATGCTGGTGGAAATCCTTGTCCACCATTAACCGTTGGAGTTGGTATTGGTGGAACATTTGAAAAAGCTGGAATTTCATCTAAACATGCACTTTTTAGAACTATTGGAAGCATAAATAAAGACCCAGAGATGGCTGAAATGGAACTTGAAATCAAAGATAAATTAAATAAACTTGGAATTGGTGCAATGGGTATGGGTGGAACAGAGACTGTTTTAGCTGTTCATATTGAAGCAAATCCTTGTCATATTGCTTCACTTCCTGTTTCTGTTAATGTTCAGTGTCATAGTAGCAGACATGCTCATATCACAATATAAAGGCTAAATGATGAGTAAAACATATAATTTAACAACACCTTTAACAAAAGAGGATACAAAACAGTTAAAAGCTGGTGATATTGTACTTTTAAATGGTACAATTTATACTGCAAGAGACGCAGCTCACAAAAAATTAGTTGATTTAATTGAAGCAGGAGAAGAGTTACCATTTGATTTAACTGGTAGTATTATATATTTTGTAGGACCAACACCCCCAAAGCCAGGTGAGCCAATTGGAAGTGCAGGACCAACTACATCATATAGAATGGATTCGTACTCTCCTACTATGCTTAAAAATGGAAGCTTAGGTATGATTGGAAAAGGGAAAAGAGATCAAGCTGTTAAAGATGCTTGTAAAGAGTACGATGGTATCTATTTTGGAGCTACAGGTGGAGCAGGTGCATTGCTTGGTAAAAAAATCACATCAGCAGAAGTTATTGCATATCCTGAATTAGGTCCTGAAGCTGTGCGAAAACTTACTGTAAAAGATTCTCCTGTAACAGTTATTAATGATACTTTTGGAAATGACCTTTATCAAATGGGAAGAGCAAAAT
The DNA here is from genome assembly GCA_964457735.1 of uncultured Sulfurovum sp. Lineage (GTDB taxonomy): Bacteria > Campylobacterota > Campylobacteria > Campylobacterales > Sulfurovaceae > FS08-3. The sequence goes on from CAYWFW010000202.1 coordinate 3,645, forward strand.
ACGAAGTTAAAGATTAAAATTTTTAATACTAATTCACTACCTATCTCATTAATCTGAACTTAATTTAAAGTTCAGATTTACATATATATAAAATCATCAATTTTAAATCAAACTTTAGTTTAAATATTTTTAGCTATAATATATCAAAAATAAATTTTCAAAAAAATATTAGGGTGTTTTACCCTTGAAGTACTAGAGGAGTTTATACTTAAATGGCGATACAAAAGAACGGTGATAGTATGGAAAATATAGAAGAGCTTTTTTCAAATAAGAAAAAAAATGATATTTTAACTTATGAGAATATTGTAAAAGAATTTGAGAAACAATTGACTTTAGCACAGACTAAAAAAATAGATAAGTTATCTAAAACTTATGGCGTAAAAATTATTAGCTCATCGGAATATGCTAAAATTTTAACTGCAAAAAAACAAAAAAAAAGAGAAATAAATAAAAGGAAATTCGAAGAAGAAGAGGTTGATTTTTTTGATTTTACCAAAGAAAAGGAGCTTTTGGAGTGGAGTAGAAGTGATTCTCCTGTAAGAATGTATCTTAGAGAGATGGGCAAAATCTTACTCCTTACTAAAGAAGAAGAGATAGAACTAAGTATCCAAATTGAAGAGGGTGAGGATATTATTATAGATGCAATATGTTCTGTGCCTTATCTTATTGGCTATATTATTAATTATCGTGAACCTTTGCTTAATCGAGAAAGACGAGTTAAAGAGCTATTTAAAAGTTTTGAAGATTCTGATGATAAAGATGATGAAGAGGAAAATAGTGATGGAAAAGATAAAGATAGAGAAAAACAGGTAATTGATAGCTTTAAACTATTGGAAAAAACCAAAAAAGATTGGATGAAATCTGTTGAAGAGTTAGAATTAATGTTAAATGAACATTCTAGCAGTGATTTAAAAGTAATTCATGAACATTTTAAAATGGTATTTAAAAAAGAGCAGTTAAAACAGGCATTATTAGAGCTTGGACCAACAAGTAAACTTATTAATGAGCTTGTAAAAGCGATGGAAACAGCATTAAAGAGTGATGATGGATTTGATAAAGAGTTGAAAAGATTAGAGTACAAACTACCTCTTTTTAATGATATTCTCAGAAAAAACCATCAAGATGTGCTGGATAATATTATTAATATGAATAAAGATGATATTATAAATGCTGTACCAGAGACAACAATGGTCAGTACTTATGTTGAGATTAAAAAACTATTTGAAACAAGAGAAGCTAGTAAAGATAGTTTTAATCTTGACCCCGAAAAACTTGCAGAGATATTAAATCAAATTCATCAAGGTAAAATAAAGAGCGAAAAAGCCAAAACAAGAATGGCAAAATCAAATCTAAGACTTGTTGTTTCTATTGCTAAACGCTATACCAATAGAGGGTTACCATTTTTGGATTTAATTCAAGAGGGTAATATTGGATTAATGAAAGCTGTTGATAAATTTGAATATCAAAAAGGATATAAATTTTCTACCTATGCTACATGGTGGATTCGTCAAGCAATTTCCCGTGCAATTGCCGATCAAGCAAGAACTATTCGTATCCCAATTCATATGATTGAAACAATTAATAGAATTAATAAAATTATGCGTAAGCATCTTCAAGAGAGTGGCAAAGAGCCAGATTTAGATACAATTGCAAAAGAGGTAGGACTTAGTGTTGATAAGGTTAAAAATGTTATTAAAATTACAAAAGAACCTGTTAGTCTTGAAACTCCTGTAGGTGATGAAGATGATGGAAGATTTGGAGATTTTATAGAGGATAAATCAACTGTTAGTCCTACAGATATTGTCTTAAGAGATGATTTAAATAATCAGATAGATGATGTATTAAATCAATTAAACGATAGAGAAAAAGCTGTAATTAGAATGCGTTTTGGTCTTCTTGCTGACTTTAGTGATAGAACTCTTGAAGAGATAGGAAGAGAATTAAATGTTACAAGAGAGAGGGTAAGACAGATAGAGAGTTCTGCTATTAAAAAATTAAAGCATCCAAAAGTTGGTAGAAAACTTAAAAATTATATAGAAGAATAGTAATGAAAAATCCAAAATTCTTTGCTTTGATTATTGGTACAGAGATATTAAATAGAAGAAGAGTTGATGCTCATTTTGACTTTGTTTCTAAAGAGTTAGCAAAATATGGTAATACTCTTTTTGGTTCATTTGTTATTACTGATGAACCTGAGTTAATTATCTCTACAATTAAATATATTGCATCTATTGAAGATAGTGTTATATTTAGTTTTGGTGGAATTGGTTCTACTCCTGATGATTATACTCGCCAATGTGTAGCAGATGCTTTTGGAAAAAAACTAGAAATACATCAAGAGTGTCATAATCTTATTAAAACAAGAATGATAGAGGATAATAAAACTTCTAGTTATGCTTTGGATATGGCTAAATTACCACCAAAAAGTGAATTATTAGTTAGAGATTATGCTCATGGTATTCCTGCCTTTCACTTAGAAAAAAGATTCTTTTTTATGCCAGGTTTTCCTTATATGAGTCATCCTATAATTAAAAATATACAAAAAGAGTTCTTTCCTAAGCAAAATAAAAATTATAGATATACATTTACTGCAAACTGTAGAGAATCTCTTTTTATTAAAACTATGAGAAATATGCCAAAAGAAGTAGATGTATCATCATTACCAACAAATACTCCTAGTGGCTGGAAAACAACTATCTCTGTAGTGTCAAAAAATCAAAAACTAGCTCTAAAAACTTTTGAACTATATATAGAAATATTAAAAAAAGACAATATTGAATATATTATAGATAAGATATAAATATGAATGCTATATATTACTGTAAAGAGTGTTGCCATGCAAAAGAGACAAAAAAAGAATACATTGGTAAAAGAGCTAAATGTCCTGCATGTTCTAGTAGTATAAAGATTTATGATAGTATTGAGTTTATTGAACAGTTAGCTAAAAAAAATCTATTTCAAAGTAGAGAATTATCTAAAATAAAGCAAGACTTTAAAGATAAAGAAGAAAGAGAGTTAGAAGAGCTAGAAGATTTAAAGAAAAATATTCAAAAATTAAAACAATCATCTACCAGTAATAAAATCAAGATAGTTAATAAAGCTATCAATAACTGATGTTACGCATATTTAGATTATTTTTAAAATTCAAGGGCAACCACAAGGGATTGTCCCTACAAAAGCTTGATTAGTAGTAAGGGTATCCCCTTGTGGGTACCCTAATGCCCCAATGAAATAAGAATTTTTAATATAATATTTTGGTGGGTTTCACCCACCCTACGGCAAAAAACCATTAGGGTTTTTACCCACCATATATACCTATATTTTACTATTTACAAACTCATTCATCATAGCAACAATCTCTTCAATTGTCCCCTCACCACTAATTACTTTATACAAATCTTTTGCATTATAAAACTCTTGGATAGCTGGTAATGGGTCTGTATAAACTTTCATTCTATTATAAAATACTTCTACACTATCATCATCTCTAGCAACTTCAGCCTCTTCTGCT
>CAYWFW010000203.1:0-7098 GCA_964457735.1 uncultured Sulfurovum sp.
ATATTAGCTTCAAATATATTAGAACATTCTTTCTCTGTAATTATTCCTTTATTATTTATACACTTTAATAATAACTCTTCAAACTTCTCTTTATTAAATGATAAAACCTCTTTTAAATCTGTTTTATCATTAGATTCAAATATTTCTGATTCGATTCTAGGAAAAATATCATCACTCTCCCAATCTTCTATCTCTAAACAATCTTTTAGTGCCTTATGCTCTGGTGAATATATTGATAATACCTTAATAAAGAGTAGTAAAGTAATTAGTCTCTGTTGTCCATCTATTACTTCTAATTTATCTTTATCTGATTGACTCTTTGCAATCACAATATTACCAAGAAAATAATCATCACTATTATCTTTGTTTCTAAATGCTTCCATAATATCACCATATAGAGTAAAACACTCATCATATTCCCATGAGTATGCTCTTTGATATGGAGGTATTATATATTGTTCCTCTATTTTAAACATTTTAAGTATTGTTTTATTCTCTGCTGATAATGATAATCCCATTTTAAATCCTTTCTTTTAAATTATTGTTCTTTTTTAATAACTCTACACCAATTGATTAAATCTACTGATAATTTTTGGTGTTTTAAGAATTTAAATTTTAAATCTACTGAATAGCTTAATGAATTTAAAGATAATGATGGAGTCTGATAAATCAAAAGCCAATCAATTTTATCTTTTATTGCATTTATCATTCCATTTCCACCTTCAACTAAAACAAATGATGGTTTATCTAAAAAGCTTAAATCATCACCAATTATAACCTCTCTATCTTTTATATTAAAAAGTGGAATATCTTTAGCAAAATTATCTTGTTTTGAATATATATAAAGATTAGGTGCGGGTTGTTTAATATATCTACAGTCAAGAGTTGGTCTATCAATTCTAACCGTATTTCCACCAATAACCATTTTATCACAAATATCTCTAAGTTTATGAGTATGAATTAAAGAGTTTTTTGAGCTTAAATATCCACCACCAATCTTACCATTAGTTGTTTGAGCTATCTTAAAAAGTACAAAAGCACGATTTTGCCATATTCTAAAAGGTTCAATTAAATCTTTTGCCTTTTGCTCTTCAATCCCTATTTCAATGTGAATATTTTTTTGTTTTAAAATATCAATTCCACCACTATGAGATTTTATTGGGTCAAGTGTAGCAATTACAACTTTTTTAATATTTAAACTAGATAATAATGAAGCACAAGATGGAGTTTTACCATGATGTGAGCATGGTTCAAGAGTAACAAAAATAGTACATTTTTTAAATATATTTAGGGCATTATCTAATAAAAATTTATGTGTGATATTTGCATCAAAAATATCTATATCTACTGTGAGGTTTGTAATCTTTTGATATGCTTTGATTAATGCTAAAACCTCTGCATGAGAAGTTCCAGCTTTTTGATGAGCCTCTATTGATAAAATTTTACCATTAGAATCTATAACTACTGCACCAACAGCAGGATTTGGATATGTTAATCCTTGAAATTGCCAAGCTTGATTTATGGCTAAATTCATTAAAAAATTATCATCAGTTCCAGTCATAGTAAGTTTTAGTTGTGCCTAAATCACTATATTGAAATCTCTCTTCACCATTTTTAGTTTCAAGAACAAAACTATCTTTGTCAGCAATTTTTAGTATACCTTTTACTTTTCCAACACCCAAAACTCTTGTTTTAACTTTTTCACCAATTGCAGATTTAAAATGAGATAATTTTATAAGTTTTCTCTCAATTCCTGGAGAGCTTACCTCTAATCTATAATGATTACTCATTGGAGGATAAACATCTAAAAATGGTGATAATTCTCTTGAAATTTTGGCACAAGTGTCTAAATTTATTCCACCCTCTTGAGTGATAAAAATTCTAAAAATTGTACCCTCTGCTTCTGTAACAATCTCTGTATCATAAAAGTTTGCATCATTGGCTTTAACAATTTTTTCTATTTCTTCTTCAAGATTCATCCTTGCTCCATTTTATCAATTGGATTTTTTTGACTTATTTTTTTAAATAAATTATCCATTTTTGTTTGATGTGCCAATTGATTATCAAATTCAAATGTAAAGATAGGAGCTTTAAACCACCCCTCACTCTGCTTACAATAATTTTGAAGATATGCACCAACTTTTCTTAATTGTTTAAGAGCTTCATTTTGCTCTTTTTCATCCATAAAAGCTTTATCAAGATATACTTTTGCATTGCTTCTACCACGTGAACATACAACCTCTGTAACTAAAAGAGAGTTAATTCTACTATCACTAAGACCACTTAAGGCCTCAGGAAGAATCTCTCTTAAAACAGATTCAACTCTTTTTCTTTTTATCTGTTCACTTGTCATATTTTAGCTTGTTCTTCTACTTCTTTGAATGTTTCGATAAAGTCACCAACTTTTATATCATTAAAGTTAGCAATCATAATACCACACTCATAACCATTTTTAACTTCTCTTGCATCATCATTGAATCTTTTTAGAGAGCTAATTGTGCTTTCATAAACAACAACACCATCACGGATAAGTCTTGCTCCACCACCTCTAATAATACTACCATCAGTTACTTTACATCCAGCAATTGTACCAACTTTATCAACAGTAAATGTTTCTCTTACTTCTGCTTGACCTGTTACCTCTTCTGAAACAATAGGACTCATCATTCCACTTAAAAAGGCTTTAACATCATCAATAAGTTCATAAATAATAGAATATGATTTAATCTCAACATTAAGTTCTTTTGCTCGTTTTTTAACACTTCCTGTTGGACGAACATTAAATCCTAATATTACGGCGTGTTCACTAGCATCTGCTAGAGCAACATCACTTTCAGTCACACCACCCACACCTTCATGGATAATATTAACTTTTACCTCTTCATTTCTAAGTTTTTCTAGACTTCCTTTGATTGCTTCTAAAGAACCTTGAACATCAGTTTTAATAATGATAGGTAATGATTTAAGTTGTCCCTCTGCAATTAGAGATGAAAGATCATCAAGAGTAGCTTTTGTACTTTTTGATAACTCTTTTGCTCTTGCATGATCAGCTCTTGCTTGTGCTAACTCTTTAATCTCTTTTTCCACTTCCATAGACAACATAATCTCACCAGCAGTTGGTACTTCATTTAATCCCATAACAGATGCAGGGGTGCTAGGTCCAATAGATTTAACATTTAATCCATGGTCATTTATTAATGTTCTAACACGACCATAAGTTGTCCCTACAATAATATTATCTCCAACATTTAAAGTTCCATCTTTAATAATAACATTTGCAACTGGTCCAAATCCTTTTTCTAAAGAACTTTCTATTACAATAGCTTTTGCTTTTCTCTTTGGAGAAGCTTTAAGCTCCATTACTTCTGCTTGGATTAAGATAATATCTAATAAATCATCAAGCCCCTCTCCTGTATGAGAGGATACATTTGCAGATTCTATCTCTCCACCCCAATCAACAGTTAAAAGATCATGTTCTGAAAGTTGAGACTTAACCATATCGATGTTAGCTGATTCTTTATCTATTTTTGTGATAGCAACAATAATTGGTACTTTTGCAGCTTTTGCATGAGAAATTGCCTCTTTTGTTTGTGGTTTGATTCCATCATCAGCAGCAACAACAATAATAACAATATCAGTTGCCTGTGTTCCTCTTGCTCTCATCTCTGTAAAGGCAGCATGTCCTGGAGTATCAATAAATGTTATTTTTTTATCATTTTTTGTTACTTGATAAGCCCCAACATGTTGAGTAATTCCACCTGCTTCTTTATCAACAACTTTTGTTGAACGAATTTTATCTAATAAAGATGTTTTACCATGATCAACATGACCCATAATTGTTACAACTGGTGGTCTTTCTTCTAAATCTTCATCTGCTATCTCTTGTGCATCATAAGAAGCAGTATAATCTAATTTATCAAGTGGATTAATAGTTGTTACTTCAACTTCAAACTCTTCTGCTAAAATCTCAATATCATCTTTATCTAAGAATCCGTTTTTTGTAACCATTGTCCCTAAAGTAAATAAAACTTTAATAACCTCACCTACATTTCTACCAACCTTTTCTGCAAACTCATATACTCTTACATCTTCTGGAATTTCAATAGATTTAATTACAATATTTTCATCAACTTTGTTATAATTTTTCTTTTTATTGCTACCTCTTTTAATACTTCTTTTTCTATTGTAATTATTAGCACCAAATCTATTATTATTATTAGTACCTCCAAGATTTCTTTTTTTAGCCTCTTCTTTTCTCTTTTGTTCTTGTTTTTTCATATCTTCATATATATTCTTATCAGAGAAATCTAGTAATACTACCTCTTGTTCTGCAAATAGTTCAACACCAGTTCCAAAACCACCTCCACCAATAAGATCTAATTTTGTACCAGTATCTTTAGCGGTTGCACCTTTTTTAGGTTTTTTCTTTTTTGCCACAGATTGTACACTATTTTTTGGTAAAGAGAGACCTTTTCTATCACTTGACCTACCATAAAGATCTCTTGAGGGTGTTGGTTTTGCTTTTCTTACAATTGTAATTCCACTACGAGATAAAGATTTTTTTCTAATACCTAGTTTCTTAGGTTTCTTTTCTACTTCTTCAGTAGTTTCTTTGGTAGTTTCAACCACATTTTTTTCAGCTTCCTCTTTATTAGAAACCTCTTTCTCTTCTACTTTAACCTCAAGTTCTTTTTCAATAGGTTTTAACTCAACTTTAAATTTTTTACTTACGGTTATTTTTGATTTCTTAATAGGTTTTTTAAATCCATCAGGTAATTTACCATCAATTGCATAGTTTACTAAAATATCTGCTTGTTCTAAGCTAATAGTGCTATTTGCAACTTTTACATCAAAACCTAACTCCTTAGCCTTTGCTAATAAAACTGCATTAGATTTCCCTGCCTCAGCAGCTATTTCTAGGATTTTAACTTTATTCATTCTTTAATTGCTCCTTTAAAAACTTAAGAAAACGCTCTTCATCTTGTTTAAAACGCTTCGTTAAACCTTTTATCTTTTTTTTATCTTTAACACACTCATCACATATATAAAAACTTCTTCCACAATTATTATACACCATAACTTTGTTATCATCAGATATTTTTAGTCTAAGCATATCTTTTTGATAATTTCTGTTACGACATGATATACACATTCTTATAGGTTTATAGTTTTGCACAATATTATACCTTAAAAGAGTTTAACTCTTTGTTGTTACTCCGTAATTATCTAATAACTTTGTCATAACTCTAAATTTTGGGAATCTTTTGGCAAGTTTTGAGTGAATATTGCCACTATCTTCTTTATGACAAAGTGTAAAAAATGTAGACCCACTACCAGAAAGTGTACTCATTAAAGCCCCATTTCTTAATGCTATTTTTTGAACTTCAAAAAGTTCAGGTATCGCTTTCATCCTTCTTGTTTGATGAAGCTTATCTTTTGATGCAATACGTAAAAGTTCCCAAGATTCCGTCATAAATACAGATGTCATAAACGCTGACCTTGAAAGTGAATATATCGCCTCTTCAGTTTTATATGAATTTGGTAAAATAGTTCTTGATTTTGCCGTTGATATAGTTTTATCAGGGATGATTAATACTGCTCTTAGATAATCAGGTAATCGTCTTTTTTTACTATAAACCTTATCATTATCTATACATGCCACATTAAAACCACCCATTACCGCAGGGGTGATATTATCAGGATGATTTTCATATTTAAGTGCTAAATTTAAAATATCCTTTTTATTATATTTTGTTCCAGATGCAACATAAGCTGCCGTAATTGCAGCAACAATGACAGCAGAAGAGCTACCTAATCCTCTTGATATTGGGATATTATTTATAAACTCAAATCTAAAGTTATCATTTCTTCTTGCAGTTAATCTTTTATAATTTTCATAAAATATATTTAAAAATAGTGTATTTTTTTTAATCTTTGGATTATTATCTCCCTCTCCTGATGTAGAAAGGCTCAAAAATTTTGATGGAGTAATAATAATCTCATTTTTCAAATCAATTGCTAAACCTAAACTATCAAAGCCTGGCCCTAAATTTGCACTTGTTGCGGGTACACTAATTAACAAACTCTTCCTTTAATTATAGATTATTGTTATAAATTATAACTTTACTATCTTTTTTAACATCTTTATATCTTTTTTTAATCCACTGAATTCTTTCATTTCTTAATAAATAGCCTTTTATATCATCTTTTACAAAATCAAATGAACTACTACCTGATTTTGCTTTTTTATGTATATAAACAATATAATAAAGGTCACCTTTTTTAATAGCTTTATTTAAGATGTTATTCTCATCTGCTTCCCATAAGCTATCAAAAAACTCTTTACCATACTTTTTATTTTTAGAGATGATTGAACCCATATAAGTAAGCCCTTTATTATTTTTAGATCTATATTTTTTTGATTCTTCTATAAAAACCTTAAATTTATCTTGATTCTGAGAAAGGTTAATTTTTGAAATAATCTTTTTAGGTAGATTTTCATCTTTTACTTTTATAGCTGAAAATTCTATATAATCTGGATAATTATATTTTTCTTTATTTTTTTCAAAAAACTTTTTTATCTCCTCTTCTATTTTAGGATGATTTTCTTCCACCTTTTTATATGCTATAGTATCTAATGTTAATTTTAGATTTGAGATTACTTTTCTAAGTTCTATTCTCTCAATACCAATCCTTTTATCTCTATCATCTCTTTTTTTAATTAAAGTATCTATATTCTTTTGTAAACTTTTTTGCTCATCTTTTAAACTATCTAATGTCAGTTTATAGTTTGAATATACTATCAAAAAACTATGTTTCTTATCATTACTAAGATTATTAAATTCTAATGGAAAATCTTTGCTAGTATAATTATTATCGTTTATGGATATAACTACTTTAGCATCTTCTAATTTTGTTATTGTACTATTTGTATCTGTTGCATTTAAAGCTCCACTTATAAAGATAGATGCAATAAGATATAAAAATCCTTTTTTTAGCATTTCCTATATTTCCTATATTTAAATTGATAAATATTATACCTCTTTTACTCTTTATGGTCCATTAAAATTTGATTAAACAGCAGGTAATATATATAAT
>CAYWFW010000204.1:0-3899 GCA_964457735.1 uncultured Sulfurovum sp.
TTTTTAATATGATATAACTATAATGGACAAATATATTTTGATATATCTATTAGTTTTAAAAAAAGTCTATTAAAAGTGCAGATATTGTAAAAGTTTGTTGTAATAAATTTAGTAAAAATTGATTATATATCATAATTAGAGGTTAAATTTATGGCGGACAGTGAGAGATTCGAACTCTCGGTACCCTTACGGATACGCATCCTTAGCAGGGATGTGGTTTCAGCCAACTCACCCAACTGTCCTTATTTGTTGTAGAGTGTAATTATACACTCTTAAACTTAAATAAATATTAAATTTAAATAAAATTTTTTAGTTTGTTTTTAAATAGCTATTTTCACTTAGATACAGATATAATCTTCCTAAAATTTCCTCTTTCTCTTTGGCTGATAAAGTTGTGATATTTAAAATTCTATTTTTTAATGATTTATCTATCAAATTTATATCATAATCAATATCATCCAAAATATCCATTAAATTTTGAGCTTCAATAATATTTTCCAACTCATAATCTCCATTTTCATTAAACTTTACAACTATCTCTGTTGGATGGGTAAAAAGATTATGTTTCATCCCTAATATCTCTTGATATGCTCCTGTAAGAAAAAATCCTAAAAAATAATCCTCTTTTTTTAAATCTACATCGTGAAGATTTAAAGGAAACTTATCATCATAAGATATTTCACCATCACTATCACATGTTATATCCCATATTGTCGCAGACCTTGTTGGTTGCTTTGAAAGATGAGAGAGTGGAACAATTGGAAAATTTTGAGCCAATCCCCAAAAATCAGGCATAGATTGAAATGTAGAGAAGTTTACCAAATATCTCTCTTGAATTTTATCTTGAATCTGTTTTAACTCATGAATATTTTCATCTTTTAGCAAAGAGATTGCTTTTTTTATAATCAAATCTACCAAAATTTCGCTATTTGACCTATCAATCAAATCAATATATCCCAAATCAAAAAGGGTTAGAAGTGATTCCATATGGTCTAATGAATCGTGAAGATATTCTCTTGCATGGGATTTATTCATTGTTTTATATAGTTCATAAAGCTCTTGCACCAATGGAGGATTTTTATTTTTTAATTTTAATGTTTGTTCATGGCATTCACGAGAATAAAGTTCTAATACAGGAGCAATAAGCACACTATGAGAAGATGCTATAAAACGCCCCGATTCTATAAAAATATCAGGCTCATCAACACCTTTAGTTTTGGCAATATCTTGCATCAAAAAGACAACATCATTTGCAAACTCTCTAATTGAATAGTTTCTATCTCTTTTTGTATCGTGTTGAGAGTATTCAACTGCCAATCCACCACCAATATTGATTGCATTTAAATTTTTTGCACCCATTTTACTTAATTGTGCATATATATGTCCTGCCTCTCTTAATGCTCTTTTAAGTGGCAAAATATCACCCATTTGAGAACCGATATGAAAATGTATCATATATAATTTTTCTAATAAATTAGAATTTTCTAGTATGCTGTATGCCTCTAATAATTCAGTAGCATTTAGTCCAAATTTTGAGCCATAGCCACCACTTTTTACCCAGATTCCAATTCCTGTACTATGAAGCCTAATTCTCATCCCAATTTTGATAGAAAAGCTTTTATACTCTTTAGCAATTTCAATAATAGTTTCTAATTCTGAAATTCCCTCTATAATAATGGTGATATTATGTCCCATATCTCCAGCAATAAAGCATAATCCTATCATCTCTTTATCTTTAAATCCATTAACAGTTATTGGATTACCTATTGTTGTTTTAGAGATAGCAATCACAAGTTCTGCTTTGCTTCCTGCTTCTAGTCCATAATTATATTCGCTTGAAACCTCTATAATACTATTTACAAAATTTGGAAATTGATTAACTTTAAGTGGGAAGACAGCTCTAAATCCACCTTTATAATTTAACTCTTTTTTTGCACGATTGAATTCATTAAATAAAGTTGAAATCTGTTTTTTTATAAGATGTGGGAATCTAAATAATAATGGACCTTTATATCCTTTTTCTCTTACATTTTTAGTAATCTCTAACAGTGATGGTTTATTGGCATAATTTATATTAATTGTATCATTATCTATAAAAAAATTATCTTCACTCCAAATATCTAAACCAAAATTATCCATTAGATGTCTCTTTTATTAAATTTATAGTATCTAATATCTTTTTGACTTTTTGAGCAGGATTTTTATCTTTATATATCGGTCTTCCAATTACTGGAAAATCAACCCCCTCTTTTGATGCTAATTCAAGAGTAGCTACTCGTTGTTGGTCTCCTGCATCTTCTCCAAAAGGTCTTATTGCAGGGCAAAGTGTTAAAAACCCATCACTTGTCATATTTTTTATATCTCTACTTTCAAATGCAGAACATACCACCCCATCAAGCCCATTATCATAACTCATTTTGGCAAATTGTATCGCTTTATTTGTGATGCTATCTTCATATATATTTTTAAATCCATTCTCATCAAATGATGTTAGAGCTGTTACTGCCAAAACTAATGGACGATTTGGAATATCTTTTAATCTGTTCATCACGGCTTTCATAGCCTCTTCCCCTGCACTTGCATGAATATTAAACATATCAACGCCTAATTTTGCTATCTCTTGTGAGGCGTCAGCCATTGTATTTGGTATATCATAAAGTTTTAAATCTAAAAAAATCTTAAATGATGGATTTATCTCTTTTAGTGCTATCAAAAACTCTTTGCCATCTCGAATATATGTTCTAAATCCAACCTTTAGCCACAAATTATCATAATCCTTAAGCTCTCTTGCTAAAGCCAAATTTTGCTCACTTGTTGGTAAATCTAACGCTATTGCTAATTTCATTATTTATCCCTCAAAAAATATTGGTATAATGTTACCTGATTTTAATAAAAAATATATAATCAAAGGGAAAAAATGTTTGGTAAAACAACAAAAAAATATGATTTATCTCAAGAAGAGTTAAATAAGCTACAATATGCAAAGTTTACAACAAGTAAAGGTGTTATATGGACAAAATTATTTCCAGTAGAAACTCCAACAGCAGTTGCAAATTTTGCACACTTAGCAAATACAGGTTTTTATAATAATTTAAACTTCCATAGAGTTATTGATGGATTTATGGCACAAGGTGGATGTCCTCAAGGAACTGGAACAGGTGGGCCAGAGTGGCAAATAGAGTGTGAAACTGCTAATTGCCCTAGACATACTAGAGGTGCATTGTCAATGGCTCACGCAGGACCAAATACAGGTGGCAGTCAATTCTTTATTACATTTGTTCCAACTCCTCATCTTGATGGTGTTCATACAGTGTTTGGAACAATAGAAGCAGATGATAGCGAAAGCTTTGCAGTTCTTGATAGCGTTAATCAAGGTGATGATATTATCTCTATTGAAGTTGTAGAGTCAAAATAAACTCTTATCCCCTATTGTGGGGATAAATAATTTTGGTAAATTTCAATTTTTTAATCTATTTTTATAAAAATAGGAATGCTATAAGCAGAAACAAAGTATTTGTATAGTACATCTAACTCAATAAAAGGAGTTATTATGTTAAAAATATTTTTGCTACTATTGAGATAGAGAGACATTGGCTTAGAGAATTTATAAATAATTTTGGTGCAATATATATTGCCTTTTTTATTCTAGCTTTATCATATATGTTTAAAGATGCCTATTCAGAAAAATTATCTCTATTTTTAACCTCTATATTTTTATTGATTGGAAATAAAGCTATTATTGATGACCGTATGCCTCTAACAAATGTAGTAACTTTAGTTGATAAAATACAACTCTTTACATTTATTATAGCATCTTTATTTATTACAATTTTGGTGATTACTATTACTTTAGATGCAAAAGGCAATAAAGAACTAGAATATAAAATTAACCATATTAG
>CAYWFW010000205.1:0-5544 GCA_964457735.1 uncultured Sulfurovum sp.
TTATATTATAATAGATAAAAATCCAATAAGAGTTCAAAATGCAATAAAAGATGGATATAGTGCTATTAATGATGATTTAAGCAAATATGATGTAATATCAAAATTCAATACTAGCTTTTCAAATATTATTATACTCTCTTTGATTAACAGTGATATAGAAAATATTTATATAACTTTAAATGCAAAAGCACTAAGTCAAGATATTAAAGTGATTGCTAGATGTAATGATAACTCTATGATAAAAAAATATAATCTTGCCAATTGTGATCATATTTTATTACCAAATCATGTAGCAACTACAATGCTTATAACAGCAATTAAACAACCTAATATATATCAAGCTATATATAATATTATTACAGGTAGCGCTAAATCTTTGATAGATGAAATTATAGTATATAAGAGTGATAAAATTGTAACAAAAAGAGTAGAAGAGATACCTTTTAAGGATAATAAACTACTTTTTATAGGTGTACTTAAATATAATAGTACCAATTTTATATTTAACCCTGCCAAAGAATTTATCTTCTCTAAAGGAGATACTTTATTGGTGATGGGTTATGATTTAAGTTTAAAAAATTTTAAAAATATATACCAAGGAGTATAAAAAATGATAGATGTATTAATTATTGGTGGTGGAGCTGCTGGATTTGGATGTGCTTTAACACTAGCATCAGTTGAGAATAAGTTTGTATGGGCAAAAGATAAAAAGTATATGATAATTGATGATAACAATTCAGATATAAAGAAAGCAAGGTTTTATAATCTAGCAGGTGTAAGCTTTGGTATAAGTGGAGATGAACTTTTAGATAATATGAAATCTCAATTAGCAAATTATCAAAGTGTAGAGTTTGAATATACAAAAGTAATAGAAATATATGATATAGATGGTGGATTTAAAATAATTACACAAAAAGATGATTACGAAGCAAAAATAGTTGTGATTGCCACAGGTATGCATAGTTTTGATATAGAGTTTGATGGAGTTGAAATTTTACCTCATAATGATGTTTTAAAACCAAATAAAATATGTTTAAAAAATAATAATCTTAAAGTTAGAGATGGATTATATGTAGCTGGACTTGCAAGTGGAGCTCAAACTATGTTTGCAATTGCAAATGGTGAGGGGACAAAAGTTGCTTGTGATATATTTAAAGAGTGGACAGGTAAACCAATGGTAGCTCATGACTCTATAAAAAATTAAACTTCTTGTAATCAGTGATTTTTTGCTGTAGGATGCGATTTCTATTGCACCAATTATTTATGAAAATATAAAAAAGGATTTAAAATAATGAATATAGATCAAATGATAAAAGGTAATCAAAAATTTAAAGATATCCATTTCCCAAAATTAGAGAAAAGATTCGATGACTTAGTAGAAAATGGTCAAAAACCAACAATTTTATTTATAGGTTGTAGTGATAGTAGAGTTGTTCCAGATTTAATAGTTGATAGTAAACCTGGTGATATGTTTATTCTGAGAAATATTGGAAACTTTGTTCCACCATATAAAAATGATAGTGATTTTCATGGAAGTAGTGCAGCAATAGAGTATGCTGTAAGTGTATTAGGTGTAAAAGATATAATTATTTGTGGACATAGCCATTGTGGAGCTTGTGCATCTTTATATCAAGATTCAAGTGATAGACCTCAATTACAACATGTTGAAAAATGGCTTGAACTTGGTAAAAAAGCAAAAGAGTATACACTATTAGCTATACAAGATAAAGATGATAAAGAGCATATTCTAAGAACGACAGAAAAGATTTCTATTAAACACCAACTAGAAAATCTTTTAACATATCCTGAAATTTATAGAAAAGTTAAAGATGGTGAGCTTGATATTCATGGTTGGTATTATAAAATTGAAGATGGAACTATTGAGTATTATGATGGTAAAAGTTGTGGATTTAAGATTCTAGGAGAGTAACATCACCCACAAGAGTAAAAATATGCTATAATAATAAAACAAGATTATCTATATATTGATAAGACTAATCTCGTATTTAATTTAATTCAAGACTATGAGTATGTATTTCTATCTCGTCCAAGAAGATTTGGTAAATCTCTTTTTATTGATACACTTTAGGAGATATTTGATGAGGGGAATAAAAAGCTATTTAAGGGGCTTGATATTTATGATAAGTGTGATTTATGGATACTTTGCAGGTAGTGGATTTGATAAGATTATAGCAGAAGATGCTACAAGTATTGGACGAATTGATTTGAGTATTTTTATTGATGAGAAGGTATATATCTTTGAGTTTAAAGTAAATCAATCGGGTGCATTAGCTCAGATAAGAAGTAAAGATTATCATTTGAAATATATGGCAAATTACAGTGAGATTTATATTATTGGTGTAGAGTTTGATAGTAAAACTCGTAATGTAGTAAAATATGAGTGGGAGGAGGTTACATAGTTGAGTAGAATTAATATTATATTCAAAAATTATGGGAAACAATGACTTCAGCTTTACAAAAGCTAAAGCCCAAGTCTTAATATAGTTCTAAATATTATTAAAGATATTTTTATCACCTTAAACTCTATTTAGCTATTTATTTTCTTTTTTTATAAAACTCACTCTTAAACTCTTCAAATCTATTTTCTAATATAGCCTCTCTCATCTGTTTCATCAAATTTTGATAATAGTATAGATTATGAATAGTTCCTAATCTTAGATATGTAAGCTCTTTAGCACGGTAGAGATGGCTTAAATATGCTCTACTATATCTTTGACATACCATACATTCACACTCACTATCAAGTGGTTTCTCATCCTCTTTGAACTTTGCACCTTTGATATTAATCTTTCCAAAAGATGTAAATAGAGTTCCATTTCGTGCATTTCGTGTGGGCATTACACAATCAAACATATCCACCCCACGAGCCACATTCTCTACTAAATCTTCAGGTGTCCCAACCCCCATTAAATATCGTGGTTTATCTTTTGGCATAAATTGAGTCGTCCATTCAACTGTATCATACATATCTTCATTTGCTTCACCCACACTTAGCCCACCAATTGCAAATCCATCATAATCCAATGCACAAAGCTCTTTGGCTGATTTTTCTCTAAATGTTTTGTCTGTCCCACCTTGAATAATTGCAAATATATTTTGCTCTTTAGCAACTCCTTTTGCTTGATTGGCTCTATGATAATTAATTGACTCCTCTGCCCATCTTGTGGTTCTCTCAATTGAAGCTTTAATCCTCTCCTGTGTTGCTGGAAGAGCTACTAAATCATCTAAAATCATCATAATATCAGAACCCAAATTATACTGAATATCAATAACTTTTTTTGGTGTAAAGTAGTGTTTACTCCCATCAATATGACTTCTAAACATAATTCCATTTTCATCAATTTTTACATTATCGCTAAGTGAAAATGCTTGAAACCCACCACTATCTGTCAGAAATGATTTTTTAAACTGTGTAAAATTATGTAGTTTCCCCATCTTTGCCACAACTCTATCAGTTGGTCGTAAATATAGATGATATGTATTTCCTAAAATAATTTGAGGATTAAGATATGTTTCTAAATCACTACTATCAAGAGTTTTAACTGCTCCTAAAGTCCCCACTGGCATAAATACTGGTGTTTGGATTGTTGAATGAGCTGTTTTAATTGTTGTTGCTCGTGCTTTGTTGTCTATGTTGTTTATTTGAAATTCCATTTGTTGCCTTAAAGTATATTTTTGTATTTGTATCTTAGATATGAGATGAAAGCTAGATTTTTCTTCTTTTAATATATCTCATCTTTTATTCATCTTTTTATAGAACTCTATTCTTCTAAAAAATGATGAGTTGATACCTTCTAATTCTAATATTCTCTCTTTTATACTCTTTGCTTCTTCACTATTTTCTATTATTTCTTTACCCTCTATAAAATCTTTTAATTCATTTGTAAAATCTATATAGTTTGAACCATATTGCCCATGTACTCTCATCTCTCTAAAATCTTCTTGTTTTTCATGCTCAAAAGAGTTTAATATAGATTGTTCTATTGAAAATTCATAGTTAGAAAAATTTAGTAAATTCTCTCTTATTTGTCTCATATCACCATCATTATAATCCTCTGGTAAAAAATAAAGTGGTTGAGCCTGAGGAACTATTAGATATACGCTATTTGAGAGTTTTATTAATTGTTCATCTGACATATTTGTATTGAACTCAATATGAAAAGAATTAATAAAATTTAAAAAATATTCTTCTTTATTTTCTTCTATAATAAATTTAATTAATTTCATCTCCTCTGTAGTTTCAGAAAATTCTTTTAATATATTTTTCATATAGATATGTCTCTCTTCATCCATAAAACAATGTAACGTAATAAAAATAAATTGCAATAGCGTACTCTTCCCTCCACCATTTTCACTAGCAATAGAATAAACATTAGAAAAATCATTTTTTTCAAAATCAATAACTATATTTTCAAAGTTTTTATAGTTTATTATCTCTACTTTTTTTAAATTCATCTGCTCTCCATATAATATAACATCTTATTATGTTATAATTGCTTTTAATATTAATGATATTGTATCAAATTAAAAAAAGAGTGTAATGAAAAATATATTAATTTTGGCAGATGACCCACTAGTAAAGGGATTTTTGCAATGGGCAGATAAAAAAAGAGCCATAAATAATAAATATCTTGTCGTATCTTTGCAAAAAAATATTTTACCTAAAAATAGTAATATCTTTTCTCAAGTTTTTATAGACCCAACAAGTTACAATAAATTATTTAATATCGTAGCTAATGAAAATTTCTCAATTGCTTATATTATTATGAATAATATAGATGATACAAATTTTGTTTTAAAAAATATTCAATCAATTGACAAGAAAATCAGAGTTATATTACTTGATAAATGGGGGCTAGAATATAATCAAGAGGAGTATAAAAGTAGTATTACAGTGCTTAATATAAATGATACAATAGGATCTCATCTATATTATTTCCTTCCAAATGTTCCACTTGTTGCTCAAAATATTGGGCTTGGTAAAGGTGAAATTATGGAGATTTTGGTACCTTATGGCAGTAGTTTTTCTTATCGTCATATTGGTTCTATTGCTCAAAGAAAATGGAAGATTGTGGCATTATATAGAAATCAAAAACAGCTTATTCCCACAAATGCAACAATGATTCGACCAAATGATACATTAATAGTTATTGGTAGACCTGTTGTTTTAGATGAGGTTTTTAAGATTATAAATAAAAGAAAAGAGCTATTTCCAGAGCCTTTTGGCAAAAATATTTATCTATTATTAGATTTTAAATTTGACCAAAAAAAGGCGATACAATATCTATCAGAAGCCATATATTTAAGTAAACAGTTAAAAAACAAACATCTAAAGATTAGAATTATTAATGCCACAAACTTTAAGTTAATGGACGATATTAAAAAACATAGGTCTGATAATATTGAAATTACTATCTCATATGGTCAAAAAGATTTTATCTCTATTATTGAATATGATATTTATATATCTAATATTGGAATTATTTTACTTAGTATAGATTCATTTATTAAAGATAATCTAAA
>CAYWFW010000206.1:0-6984 GCA_964457735.1 uncultured Sulfurovum sp.
ATACTAAAAGTAGACATTATTGGAATATGTTGAAAAGTTGCTAGATGGGTCTTGGGTTTATAAACTAAAGTAGAATATCTATTTAAGAAGCAGATATAATAGATTTTTTAGATAAAATACTCTTAATAAAATTGATTAATAGAAATAGAATAAGGAATTAAGATGCAAAAAGAGATAATTAGTATAGATGTAAATAACTTAAATGAGATATATGAGTTTGGTGAGATAGGAAAACAAGCTAGTGGTGCTGTGATGTACAGATGTGGAAAAGCTGTTTTAATTGGAGCAATCGCAATTGAAGAGAAACTAATTGATGAAGATTTTTTACCATTAACAGTTCAATATAGTGAAAAAGCGTATGCAAATTCAAAAATTCCTGGTGGATTTATTAAAAGAGAGACAAAACCTGGTGATTTTGAAACTTTAACATCAAGAATTGTTGATAGATCAATCCGTCCATTATTTCCAAAAGGTTTTAACTATCAAATAGTTTTGACAATTATGGTGGTAAGTAGTGATAGTGAAGTTGATATGCAAGTGGCTGCTCTTCATACTGCAAATGCCACACTTTTTACTTCTGATATTCCTGTACAAAAAAGTATAGCATCTGTAAGAGTGGCAAAAATAGATAATGAACTTATGTTAAATCCCACAAATTCTCAACTAAAAGATAGTACACTTGATTTATTGGTTGTTGGTAGTGGTGATGATGTTGTGATGATTGAGATGCGTTCAATTGGCTCAGAAGTTATTGATAGTGAAGATTATGCAATCAACGACCCTATCTCTGGAGTTGTTCCATTTATGATAGAACATCAAGAGTGTAATGAGCTATCTCAAGAAGATTTGGTTAAAAGTATAGAATTTGCTTCAAAAGCGATAAAAGAGAGAACCGATAAATTTATAGAAAGCTTTACTTCTGTGGCAAAAGAGCCTCTAGTTTTGGGTGTGGCAAGTGATAAATTTGATGAAAATCTTTATGCAAAAGTTGAGAGCAAATATGGTGAAGATATTAAAAAAGCTGTTAAATCAATGGCAAAAAGTGAAAGAAGTACAGAACTAAAAAAAGTTAGAGATAGAGTTTTAGAAGAATGTAGTACAGAAGATAATATGATAGATAAAGCAACTGCAACTGCTGTGGTAGAAAAATATAAAAGAAAAATTGTTCGTTCATTGATTTTGGATGATAATATTAGAGCAGATGGAAGAGAACTTGATGAGGTTCGTGATATTTCAATCTCAACAAATATCTTGCCAAGTGTTCATGGTTCATGTTTATTTACAAGGGGTCAAACTCAGGTATTAGTTACAGCAACTTTAAGCGATTCAAAGGGTGCTCAAGCTTATGAGTTAGTTACAGATAAAAATACACAATATGAAAAGTTGATGGTTCATTATAATTTTCCAGGATTTTCTGTTGGTGAAGCAAAATATCAAGGACCTCCTGGAAGAAGAGAATTAGGTCATGGAAATCTTGCAAGAAGAGCATTAGAGCCTTCGGTTGATATTGATTATGATGGTTCAATTAGATTGGTTTCTGAGGTTTTAGAGAGCAATGGTTCTTCATCAATGGCAACCGTTTGTGGTGGTTCTTTGGCTTTAGTTGCAGCAGAAGTTGGTATGGTTAAGCTTGTAGCTGGTGTTGCTATGGGGCTTGTTAGTGATGGCAAAAGATATGCAGTACTTACAGATATTATGGGACTTGAAGATCACGAAGGTGATATGGACTTTAAAATTTGTGGAACAAAAGATGGAATTACTGCTATGCAACTTGATATTAAACTAGGTGGTATTGATTTAGATATTTTAAGAGATGTTCTTTTAAAATCAACAGTTGCAAAAGCTCATATATTAGGCAAAATGCAAACAGCTCAAGAAAACATAGTCAGAAGTGACGCATTGCCAAATACAGAGTTATTTCATATTGACCCAAGTAGAATTGTGGATGTAATTGGAAAAGCTGGTTCTGTAATTAGAGAGATAATTGAAAAATTTGAAGTGGCTATTGATTTAGATAGAGATAACGGTGGTGTAAAATTAACAGGTGATTGTAAAAATAAAATTGCAGATGCAAAAGCTCATATTCAAACAATCACTTCTGCTCCTGTAAAAAAACAAAGTGCTTATATACTCAATAAAGAATATCAAGGTAAGATAAAAAAAATAGTTGATTTTGGTATGTTTATTGAGATGCCAGATGGTTTTGATGCTCTTTTACATGTTTCAAAAGTTGCAAAAGGGAGAGTTAATAATCTTGATGAACTTTATAATGTTGGTGATGATATAACAGTTGTTGTATTAGAACAAAAAGGTAAAAAAGTGGAACTAGCAACGCTAGAGTATCTAAAATAGATAAATTTTAAAAGTAATGATATGAAAAAGTTTTATACTATATTTTTGATATTTGCATTTACAACACTTTTTGCAGATAAACGGACTGGGGAATCACCAATCTCTTGTGCAAAGCCTGATGGTTTTGTGCATATGAATTATAGTAGTGATTCTGTTGAAAAAAATGAAATCTCAAATATTTTAATCTCATTAGAGACTCATCTTAAAAGTGGTAAATTAGAGATTGATATTACAAAAGATAGTGAATTAGAGATAATAGAAATATCTGATAAAAAGAATTTTCAAATCTCTACAGATAAAAAAAGTTATAATATAAATATAAAAGTACGCTCAAATCAAAATGGAATCTTTTATATTAAACTGTTAGCAAAAATCTCAAATGATAATTTTTTGGATAGCAAATATACATCTTTTGTTATCCCTGTAGATATTGGAGATACTAATGCACAAGTTAAAAAAATCAGAAGCAGAAGACTAGATACTAATGAAAACTTAATTATCTTTAAAGCTGTAGAGAGTGTAAGTGGGATAATATGATTATATCAGATTTATTTTATAGAGCATTAACAAAGAGAGATATAAAATTAAAGCAAGATTTTATCAATGACTATATTAAAATACTTAAAGATGGTAAAGATATAGATATTCATTATAAAATTCAAGATATAGATAAACCATCTTATAGCTCTTTTTGTACAATTGTTGATCCTAAAGATTTAACAACAAGAAAAGATTTTAGCTCTTTTGAGGGATTAGCCTCATTAATTCATGCTATTACTCATATTGAATATACTGCTATAGATTTGGCACTTGATGCTGTTTATAGGTTTGCCGATATGCCAATTGAATATAAAATAGATTGGTTAGAGGTTGCAGATGATGAGATACGACATTTCCATATGTTAAATAAACTCTTAAATGAGCTTGGATTTAAATATGGTGATTTTCCAGTTCATTGTGGTTTGTTTGATGCTTCTGTTCATACAAGAGGTGATATTTTGGATAGAATGGCAATTATTCCACGATACTATGAGGCTAGTGGGCTTGATGTTAATCCTCAAATTATTAAAAAACTTCATAATAAAAGAAAAGAGCCAATGATTAAAAAAATTATAGAAGCTTTACATATAATTTATGAAGAAGAGATAATCCATGTAAAAAAAGGTGATAGATGGTTTAAATATGTTTGTGACCAAAGAGAACTAGATAGTAAACAAACATATATGCAAACTCTTCATAGATACAAACTTGATACAAAACATAGACCTCATCTAAATGTTAAAGCAAGAAAAGAGGCAGGTTTTAGCTGTAGTGAGATTATAAATCTTGGTGCAAAAAGTTGTGATTAGATTTTAAAATGAGAGGTTTTATTTTATCTATTAATAAGGCAAAAAAGGAAGATCTTGTTGTAACAGTTTTATCTATTAATAGTAAAGAGAGTTATTATCGTTTTTTTGGAGCAAGACATTCTATTATTCAAATTGGATATTTTATTGATTTTGAACTATTATCAGATGATAGCAGATATTTACCAAGGTTAAAATCAGTAAGGCATATAGACTTTCCTTGGATTATGAATAATCATAGAGTTGATATTTGGAGAGATTTTATTAAAGCATTAGATAAACATCTTTATGATAAGACTAAAGTAGATAATTTTTATTTTGAATTACTCTTAAAATCAGCTCTTATATTAGATAAACAAAATCCCAAAAGAGTAGTTTGTGAAAGTTATCTATATCTTTTAGAATATGAACATAGATTAAGTAGTAATCCTATCTGTTTAATATGCCAAAATAAAATTTTTAATCAAGTATCTTTGATGCAGGGATATAAAATGACCCATCCAAATTGCATCAATCAATACTCTTTTGATATAGATTTGATTCTTGATTTTTTTAAGAGCAAAAGTACTATAAATATAGAAGATAAAGAGATAAATTTGCTTTTTACAAGAGTGATAGATGGATTTTAAAATTTAAATAGAAATAAATTATAAAAGCTATAACCACAAAAGTCTTGTTTCAATGATATTATATCCTAATTGACTCATAACATCTTGATAAAAATTTAATTGCTGTTGATATTTTCTATTTTTAGACTCTGTCTCTTTTCCTGTTTTAAAATCAACAATAATCCATCCATTTTTTTTATTGTCAAAATATATAAAATCGATAAATCCAGTTTTATTACCCACATTAAATTCTAGTTCAAAATGATGTTCCGTACCATCTGTTAAGATTTTAAAAATATCACTTTTATAAAAATTATTCATATGATTAATTATCTCTTCTCTTTGTATCTCATCAAAAAGATCCATTTTATCTAAGATACTCTCTTGATTTTTCTTAAATTTATCCCAATATAACTCTATAATTTTATGAGTGATAGTTCCTAAAGTGGCAGAGGTTTTATCTATTTGAATATCTTTATTTTGTGTAGTTGCACTAATTGAATTTTTAGATTTAAATATAAGTGGTTTAAAGTTATGATTAACATATTCAACATCTGTTTTAACAACATCTTTAGTTTTTTCATCACCTAGATTTAAACAGTACTTCTCATTTTGATTAAAAAGCTCATCTTTATTTATCTCCAAAGAGTTACAAATCATATAAAGATAACTATCTTCTCTTAAAGATATGGAGTTGTCTTTTTTCTGTTGCAAATGGGCTGAGATTACTATATCGTGTTCTGCACGGGTTAATGCCACATATAAAAGTCTCTTTTTTTCTGCGATATGTTTTAGTTTATCAATCTCTTTTAGAACTCTTAGGCTAAGTGGAGAGTAGTTTTCTAGCTTAAATCCAACTATCTCTTTTTTTTCAAAACTTAAAACTGGTACTTTAGCTCCAGATTTTGGTGAGGCTGAAGCCATCACATCCGATGAGTTTAATGTAAAATTATTATGTTTTAATGTGTCACTTTGTATCTGTCCATAAAGCCCTTTATCACTATGAGCTAATAAGACAAGTGGATAAGCAAGACCTTTTGTGGAGTGAATAGAGCATATCTCTATTGATTTTGTATTATCTGACTGAAAAAATGCTTCATCCTCTTTGGCATTAGAGAAATATATAGAACGCTCCAAATTAGATAAAAATTTGTATAAAGAGTGTTCATTACTATTTTGATATTCATAACATAAATCTAAAAACTTATACATATTAGCTACTCGTTGTTCAATATCATCAAAATGGGCATATACACCTTGAAGATTTGAATCATCATAGATATATTTAACAGCATTTAATAAAGGCATTGATTTAAAAATATCCATATAATGGGCTAACTTTTCATTAATTGTATAATTCTCTAAATATTGTTTTATAAGATTATCCTCAACCCTAAGAATATTAGACCTTAATGCTCCTGCTATATAATATTTTTCAGAAGCATTCCACTGCTCTTGTTCTTCTATATTTTCTATATTTTCCGATGGATTTTCAAGCTTTTTCTCTTTTTGTAACAAAATATCAATCGCTTTTAAAACATTAAAAATATCATTAATCTCTTTTGTATGATAAAAATTATCACTGGCACTAACTTTTGCCGTTATCCCCTTGGCTTTTAGTTTTTGTTTTAAATCTATCATTTTTGTACTACTATCAAATATTATAGCAATCGCTCTCTTTTTTTTAGTAATTAATTCTGAGATATGAGCATAATCACTATTTTTATTTTGATAAATTTGAGCGATAAACTCAACAATTGTATCTAACTCATTAATATCCCCTTGATATGGTTGAGAGGTTATCAAATATTTAAAACTTCCACCTTTCCTATTAGTATGTAAATCTTGAGAATGAGCCTCATAATTTTGACTTATCATTTTGAGATTATCATTTTTTTTAAGAAGCTCTTTAAAGATTTTATTTACATTATATATAATAATCTCATCACTTCTATAATTTTGACTCATATCCTCTATGGAGCTAAAATATTTTCTATTTTTTACGGCATCATTAAACACCTCTATTTCTGCCCCTTGAAATGAGTATATAGATTGTTTAGAATCACCAACAACAAAAAGATTTGTATCACTATTCATAGAATTTTTAACTATCTCAAATTGAGTAGCATTTGTATCTTGAAACTCATCCACCATAATATATCTAAAATTAGTTTTTACTTTTGGAATAATCTCTAGCGTTTTAGCGATAATTGTATCAAAATCAATTTTACCCAACTCTTTTAATCTACTATCATATTTTGATTTAATTTGATGAAGTAAATTTTGAATTTTATCAATCCTATCAAAAAATAGACTCTCTAAATCACTATCAATATGGCTAAAAATATCAATAAATTTATCAAATCTTTTAATAGACTCAATATATGGTTTTAACTCTTTGTGTTTGGTAAATGGTTTACGATTAAAAGCAATCACAACTTCATGCTCTTTTGATAAACTACTCCAACTTTGTGCTTGAAAGTTATATACTTTTTTTATATAATCATCTATAAAACTGATATATTTATCTGTATTTTCAAGACTATTTATAGACATATAATCTTTTACAAAATAAAAATCATCTTTTATATCAGGCAGTGGATAAAGTTCAAACATAATCTTTTTATAGTCTATTAAAGTGATACTATCTCTTTTAAAACTATCATAATCATTTCTAA
>CAYWFW010000207.1:0-2675 GCA_964457735.1 uncultured Sulfurovum sp.
ATAGCCTTTTTATTATATGTATTAATAAATTTTTCATCATTAATTGTTGCAATGATTTATCATAATCAAAATAAAGCATTTTCTATATACGCTTTTACTATTTTTATCTTCTCTGTAGTATTTTTAAAAGCTGGATATAGACATTTCTTGACTCTTAAAAGTTCTATTGAACTAAAAGAGGAGTTTGAAGCAAAGGTTAAAATAGAGGTGGAACAAAATAGAGAAAAAGATGAACAGATATTAAATCAATCAAGACTTGCCCAGATGGGAGAGATGATTAGTATGATTGCCCATCAGTGGAGACAACCTATAACTGCAATTAGTAGCACTATTATTAACATTAATATGAAAATTGATATAGGCAAATTTGATTTAGAAAATAAAAATGATAGAGAACTATTTTTTAAATTTTTAGATGATAAACATAATAATATTATAAACTATATAAACTCTATGTCAGAAACAATTGATGATTTTAGAACATTTTTTAAACCAGATAAAACCAAAGAGCTAACATCAATTTTGACTCCAATACAAAGAGCATTATCCATTGTAGAGATAAAAATGAGTTTAAATAATATTGATATTATAAAAAACTATCAAGTGGATGATATTATTGAGATATACTCAAATGAGATGATGCAGGTAATTTTAAATATACTAAAAAACTCAGAAGATAATTTTGAAGAAAGAACCATTAAGAATCCTCAAATTATCATCAATACTAAAAAGGATGATAAATATTATACTATAGCAATTAGTGATAATGGTGGAGGAATTTCTGATGACATAATTAGTAATATTTTTGACCCATATTTTACTACTAAAGATAGTAAAAATGGCACTGGTTTAGGACTTTATATGAGTAAAACTATGATAGAAGAGCATAATAATGGTCTATTATGTGCTAAAAATATAGATAATGGGGTTGTTTTTATTATTAAAATACCTATATAATATATATCACAGCTATTTTTTAATTCTTAATAGAGTTAAAAATAATAAAAGTGATAATGCACTTATCATAATAATAGAAGCTCCCGACGTTACATCAAAATGATAACTAACAAAAAGACCAATAACTGTAAATATAGAAGATAAGATGCCTGATATTATCATCATACTTGCCAAAGAAGATGATAGTTTTTCGGCAATATAAACTGGGATTGTAAGAAGTGCAATAACCAAAATCAAACCAACAACTTTTATGGCAATAACCACAGTTAAAGCAGATAATACCAAAATCAAAGTGTAAAAGAATTTAACATTAATTCCTCGTAAAGAGGCATATACACTATCATAAGATACTGCCAAAATCTGTTTATACCAAAATATCATTATAAAAATTATTATTCCAAGTAAAGAAGATATATAAGTTATGTCATCACTACTAACTGCCAAAATACTTCCAAAAAGATAGCTCATCAAATCAACATTATACCCTGGGGTTAAATCCACAAATATAATACCAATTGCCATCCCCACTGCCCAAATTAAACCAACAAATGTATCAATTTTATCTCTTTGATTAAGTGTAATATATGCCATTAAAACGGCACTTAAAACGGCAAATAGTGATGCTCCAAAAAATATTGGAAAACCAAAATATATAGCCATTCCAATTCCACCATAAGATGTATGAGCAATTCCACCAGCCAAAAATACCATACGATTAACAACAATTAAAGAACCGATAATTCCAGAAGCGATACTTACCAAAATTCCAGCAATTAAAGCATTTTGCATAAAATCATAACTTAAAACTTCTAACAACAACAATCCTTTTGTTTTAATTGGTCTAACATCTGTATCATCTCTACTTCACAAAAATGACCATTATCTCTATCAATTATATCTTTTTCTATACTATTATGAATAACCAATTTTTTATTAATATATGCCACTTTTGACGCATACCCCAAAATAACAGATATATCATGACTTACAACAATAATTGTAATCTCTTTATTTAACTTTTTTAATAAATCATAAATTTGTTTTTGCCCCTCAACATCAATACTAGAAGTTGGTTCATCAAGTAGCAAAATTTTAGGATGAGCAGATAACGCCCTTGCTACCATCACTCTTTGGCGTTGTCCACCAGATAAAGAACCTATTTTTGAATCTGCAAATTTTTCCATTCCCACTTGTTTTAAAGATGCTATTGCACAATCCTTTTCCTCTTTTGTATATCCAATCTTAAAATATTTTTTAATACCTTTTACTTTTGTCTCATTTTTATGACCCATCAAAACAACATCAATAACTTTTATCGGAAAGTTTATATTGATATTTGTATTTTGTGGAACATATCCCAAATTCTTTGATATTTTAATCGTTCCTATTTTAACTTTCTCTAATCCTAAAATAAGCTTTAATAGTGTGGACTTTCCACCACCATTTGGTCCAATTATTGCCAAAAAATCATCTTTGACAACCTCTAAATTTATATCTTGTAAAACCTCTTGTTGCAAATATGCAAATGATAGATTTTTTATCTCTAAAATATTATTTTTCATTATTTATCTATTTTACTCACTTTTTTAATTATATTATATATGTAAAATCTTTTTTATCCTCTTGAAGATAAAGAAATCCACTACTTAAAATTATCTCTTGCTCATAATTATCTTTTTTTATAATTTTAATATATCTATCATGAATATTTATATTAA
>CAYWFW010000208.1:0-3056 GCA_964457735.1 uncultured Sulfurovum sp.
AAGCCTAGTTGATGATTTGCTTGAATGGTATTTAATCCTTTATCTTGCAAGGCATAAGCATTTACCTTATTAAAAAGACCAATATTTCGCCCCTCTTGTCTATGATAAATCACCATTCCACCATTTTTAGCAATATATGCTAAAGCATAAGCTAATTGTTCTCCACAATCGCATTTAAGCGAACTTAATACATCACCAGTCAAACACTCTGAATGAACTCTAATCACGGGAATATCTGGTAAAATATCTGTAAAAATTGCCAAATGTTCTTTTATATCTCCATCCAAAGTCTCTTTAAATGATTGAATTTTAAAAGAGCCATATTTTGTTGGTAAACTTGCTACCTCAGATATATCTATATTTTGCATAACTACTTTTTTTGTGCCACAAGTAAAGTTGATATTCCCATAGAAAACGATTCAACATATTTCATCTCAAAACCAGCCTCAACTAATTCATCTTCAAGCATTTTTGTTGTTAAGAACTCTTCTATAGAATCAGGTAAATACTTATATGCTTCGTAATTCTTAGAAACTAATCCACCAATTTTTGGAAGAACTTTTTTCATATAAAAATCTGTAATTTTAGATATAAATCCACTTTTTTCTTGTTTAGTAAACTCTAAAATAACAACAATTCCATTTGGTTTTAATGCTCTATTAAACTCATTTAAAGCCTCAACTCTATCAACAACATTTCTAATTCCATAAGAGATTGATATAATATCTGTACTCTCATTTTCTAATGGTAATTTCTGAGCTTTACCTTCTAAAAAATCAGCAAAATCAACTTTCTCTTTTGCAACTTTTAGCATCCCGACAGATGGATCAATACCAACAAATTTATCTACAGTAATATTTTTTTTTGAGGCAATATTTTTCCAATAAAGAAGCAAGTCTCCTGTTCCTGTAGCAACATCTGTAATTTGTGTAAGATGTTTTGAGCTAAGAATATCATAAGCTTTATTACACCCTTTTTTACGCCATTGTTTATCAATTCCAAAGCTTAGAACTCTATTTGCCAAATCATAAGTTGATGCTATATCATCAAACATCTCAACTATTTTATCTTGTTTTTGAATATTATTACTCAATTTTACTGCTCCATTTTTATATTAAACTATAACCATTTTAAGAATATAGATTATATTTCCCACCATTTTTATCCAAAAACTCTATCATCTTCTTTTGACCCATCTTTTTTGCATAATCTTTTGCTGTTAGACCTGAACCATCTGTACCATTAATATCTGCACCATTCTTTAATAAAATTGTAGCAATTTCAACATCATTAAAACAAGAGGCTAATATTAAAGGAGTTAGTCCACTTTTTCTTTTGGTTTTATTTAAATCAAAACCTTTTTCTATACAAAGTTCAACAATTTCAACTCTTTTATATTTAATCGCAACATCAAGAGAACTTATCCCATCATTATTAACTTCATAAATATCAATTCCATAAGATAACAATAGCTCAACTAATTCTCTACTAGCATATTGACAAATGGCATAAGATAAAAGACTTACTTCATCATATTCTTCTAAATCATACTCTTCACCAATTATAATAGGTTTATTTACATCATATCCACCTTTTAAAATAGACTCTAACATAAAAAGAGAATCATTTTCTATTGCTTGAATAACTTTTGCATCATTTTGCATCTTATTTTCCAAACATTCCCATATTGCCAAACATCCCCATTGCTTGAGATTTTTTATTATCTTCAACCATTTTATTTGCATCATTTACTGTAGCAATTAATAAAATTTGAAGAGATTCTTTATCATCCATCAAACTATCATCAATAGATATATCAATAATCTCTCCACTTCCGTTTGCCGTAACTTCAACCATTCCACCACCACCTTTTGCAGTGACTTCAATATTTTTATTTTGTTCCTCTATATCTTGAGCCTGTTTTTGTATATCTTCCATCATCTGACCCATTTTACTCATATCTAATCCATCAAACATCTTAATCCTTTATTCCAATCCATTAAATTCTTGGGCTATTGTATTGTCATCATTTACTATAACTATTTTAGGGCTAAATTCATCAGCCTCATCTTCACTCATACTAGCATAAGCTATAATAATAATTTTATCCCCAACTTGTACTTTTCTTGCTGCTGCTCCATTAACACATATATCTTTACTACCTCTTTTACCTGGTATTATATATGTAGAAAATCTTTCACCATTATCAATATCAACAATATCAACTCTTTGACCTACTCTCATATTAGAAGCATCTAATAAATCTCTATCAATAGTTATAGAACCTACATAATGCAAATTAGCATCACTAATAGTAGCTCTATGAATTTTACTGTAAAGCATCTCAATAGTCATATCAATAAATCCTTTTTATATCTTGATTAAAGTTAGTTATTATACCAAAAATATTTTAACTAAATACATCTTTAAAAATTTTTATTTTAATTCTTAGAGATATATTTGAAATTATAGTAGATTATATCTCTTTTAAACTCGGAACTGGTGCTTTAGCTCCAGCTTTATGTGAGGCTAAAGCCATCACATCCGATTAGTTTAATAATATTTACTATCTTATCATTGAAGCAGGAGAGATAGGTTCACCCCACATATCATCAGATATTACAAACTCTTCTACAACATTTCCACCAATAATATGTTCTTCAACAATTCTATCAATTTTTGCAGTAGTAAGTGCTGTGTACATTGTATGACCTGGTTCAACCAACATAACTGGACCTTGCTGACAACGATTTAGACAACCTGTTTGGATTGGTGAAACTGTTGCGATAATCCCTTTTTGCATTAATGATTGTGCCAAATGTTGAAACAATTGAGCAGACTCTGGGTTATTTTGACTAACACAACTTGGTTTTGGCATCCCTGGAGGTGCACTTTGCTGACATTTAAAGATGTAAAAAGCTGGTTGAGGTATTCCTTGCATCATATATATTCCTTTTATAATTCAAATTAATTAGGATAAAAAAACTCCTATTTGCGTAATTCTATCAAAAAATTCTTTTGTTTATATTTAAAATTATCCATAAGCCAAAATATAA
>CAYWFW010000209.1:0-2969 GCA_964457735.1 uncultured Sulfurovum sp.
AAAGATATTATAAAAGAGCTTTTTAGTATGAATATTGTAGCAATTATGTTTATAATAGGTGGAATACTCTTTTTAATAGTAGAAAAATTTTATGATGAGAAGAAAACTCATATCACAACAATAGATGATATTACATTTAAACAAGCATTTGGAATAGGATTGGCACAAATATTTTCACTAATACCTGGAACAAGTAGAGCAGGTGCGACAATAATAGGAGGCTTATTACTCAAACTAGATAGAAAAACCTCCACAGAGTTTTCATTTTTATTAGTAATTCCAGTAATGGGTGCAGTAAGTGGGTATGACCTACTCAAACACTACCATGAATTTGCCAACTTAGATTATACACCATTTATTATAGGATTTATAGTATCTTTTATAGTAGCATATATTACTATTAAATCACTATTAATCTTTTTAGAGAGATTTACATTTGTAGCATTTGGAATATATAGAATAGTATTTGGTATAGTTTTACTATTTTTATTTTAAATATAATATAAAATCTGTAGGGGCAAATCCCTTGTGATTGCCCTTAAATTTTTACCAATATTTTCTTTAATATAGTTGTTTAAAAATAGAATTTAAATAAAACTAGGTGCATCATTTGCGAATAAAATCAAATCACCAATCTCTGTATTTTCTACCAACATCTCTTGCATTTTATCTTTACTTTGAAGTTTGAGTAATTTATTTTCATCAATTAAAGCTTTAAATATATGATAGTTTAAATCTCCTGTAATCACAATCAAATCAAAAATTTCATTTGCTCTTTTTGCCACCTCTTCATTAAACATATCATCAACTTCTACAAGTCCAGGGGTGATAAGAACTTTTCTTCCATCATAAGTTTTGGCTAATTCAAAAGATGCCATCATCCCATCAATATTCCCATTAAAGCTATCATCCAAGATAACCTTTCCACCAGCATCAATTCGTTGAAGTCTATGAGCAACTGGCTCAATTGTAGCAATCCTCTTTTGAATATCTTCTGGTTTCATACCCATTGCAAGAGCTACTTTAATTGATGCTACAAGATTTATTGTATGAAAACTTCCTAATAATTTTGTAGAATATTCAACCCCATCAAGTTTAAATCTAAGACCATTTAAAGATGAGTCTATATCAGTTATCTCATCACCAAATTTATGAATAGTATCAGAAGGGTTAATCAAAGCACTATTATGAACCCATCCCTCTTTTAATCTATTTGATTGAATTATCTCCATTTTAGTATTTCGTATATTTTCTAATGAGCCAAAATATTCTAAGTGTGCAACTCCAATTTTTCCTACAATTGTATAATGTGGATTAACCAAAAGTGTAATTTCAGCAATATCACCTACTCCTCTTGCTCCCATCTCCACCACATAAACCTCTGTATCACTAGGCAAATCATCATTAATATCTTTCATTACACCACCTAAAGTATTTACAGACCGAGGGGTACAATAAGTTTTAAAGTTATTTCCTAAAATATGAGTTATAAAATTTTTGATACTTGTTTTACCATAACTTGCAGTTATTCCAATTACAGTCATATCTTTGTGATTTTTTAGCTTTTTCTCTGCACTTTTTTTGAACCCTTCAAATAGTATCGCCTCTAAGGAAAAAGATACAACAAGAGCTATAAATATTGGTACTATGATTCCTAGATTAGCACAAGATGAGATTATTACACATAAAATATCTTCAAATAGTGCCAAAAATATAAGTATGGTAAAGAATCTTTTGATTCTTCCTGTAAAAACAAGCTTTTTATCAAGTGATTGATACCATTGAAATAAAAGTGCTAGATATAAAAATACAACAATAAAGCCGTAACTACCAGCAGATAAATAAACTCCTAAAGGGATTAAAAAATATACTAAATGCCACCAAACTTTTGTGTGATGGATAATTACTCTATCAATTTTATAACTATACCATTGTAAATTTGTGATTAGATAGTAACCTAATGCTAATATAAAAAGTATATGAGATATGAAATCTAAAATTATCATTAATTTGTTCCTTAAACTATAAATTGCAATATTTTAGTAGAAACTAAATTTAATCTTACTAAAATTTGGATAATATCTTATTATGATTGATTTAGATAACAAAACAGATATAAAGATAGATATAAAATCGCTTGATTTAATAGCTCAAAGTCTTACAAACAAAGAGATTGAATTAATAATATGTGACAATAGTTATATTCAAGAGTTAAATAAGATTCATAGAGATAAAAA
Source organism: uncultured Sulfurovum sp. (assembly GCA_964457735.1). GTDB lineage: Bacteria > Campylobacterota > Campylobacteria > Campylobacterales > Sulfurovaceae > FS08-3. The sequence goes on from CAYWFW010000209.1 coordinate 2,238, forward strand.
TATGCCAACTGATGTTTTGAGTTTTCCTCTTTTAGATTCATTTATAGGATTGCCTCTTGGTTCAATTGTCATTAATTTTGATAAAGTGCAAGAGGTAGCTTTAAATCTAGGACATAAGGATAATGAGGAGATAGCACTTTTATTTATTCATGGGGTTTTACATCTTTTGGGTTATAATCACGAGATAGATTCAGGAGAGATGCGTCAAAAAGAGAGAGAGTTAATAGAAACTTTTAAACTTCCTGATAGTTTAATTATTAGATCAAACGGATAGGTTAAGATGGATTTTGTTCTTTTTGTCCTCTCTGTAGCTTTTTTGATTGCTGGGGCTGATATTATCATTAGAGGATTAGCAAATATAGCGATTAAAATAGATATACCACACTATATTATTGGAGCAGGATTATTAACAATTGGCTCTACTCTTCCAGAAATTTTTGTGGCTATATATTCTAATATTGATAATCAACAAGATATTTTAGTCTCTAGTGTTATAGGAAACTATATATTTAATATCACTATTACATTTGCAACAATTCTTTTGATTGCCAAAAATATAAAGATAAAAGATAACTTTTTTACAGAAGATACAATTTGGCTTTTTATATCTTTATGTTGTCTGTTTATAGCTGGATGTAGTCTGTTTTTAGCTGGATTTAGTCTGTTTATAGCTGTGTGTAGCCTGTCTATAGCTGGCTGTAGCCTGTCTATAGCTGGCTGTAGTCTGTCCAT
>CAYWFW010000210.1:0-8750 GCA_964457735.1 uncultured Sulfurovum sp.
AAAAAGATTAGAGATTATTAAACTATCAATGTTAATCAAAGATAGTGACTCTATAAATCTACAAATAAAACAACTTGAAGTCTTAAACATAAATCAACAGATTAAAAATATTATAATCCTAAGTAGAAATCATAACTATTATAAAGCGATTAAATCAATTGATGCTTATCCAAATAATCTTTATAGTAATGAATACTATAATAAAATTAATGAAGAGGAAGAAGAGCTTATTGAACAATTTGATTTATTTGAAGATAATGGGAAAACGCACGAAAGAATAGTTATAGATAAACCTAGCGTAGAAAAGATAGAAGATGAAAAAGAGATACTAGAAGAGATAAAAGAAGAAGATCAAAAATCTCAAGAAGAGGCTGTCAAAGAAGAGGAAACAAAGATTATAGAAGAACCAAAAGAGGCACAAATTGTGGCTAATACTTGGTTTGTTCAAGAGCCTGCAGCAGAAATCGTACAAGAAGAAGAGATAGAAGAAGATGAGCAAATAGATGAACAAAAGATAGAAGAACAGAATGAAACAGAAGAGGAATCAGAAGCAACTCCTTTAGAAGATGAAACTAAAAATCAAGATGATATAGAAGAAAAAGAAGAAATAGAACATAATCAAAATGAGAATGAAGATGATAATAGTTGGTATGCAGCCAGACAAGCAGAAGCTGGTGATATAGACCCAGATGGATACAATAAAGATTATATGTTTCATAATACTAAAGAGATAGAAAATAACACATACTATCGTGAAAATTTTGTGATAGAAGATGAACTAGATGATATTGCAAAAGATTATTATAGACAAAAGATGGAAGAGGAAAAGAATGGAGTGGTAGAAAAAGAGGAGATTCTTAAAACCAAAGAGATTAGAAAAGAGATTTCTAAAGAAAAAGAGGAGGGTAAATTATATATATATGAACCAACTGAACAACTAGAAGAGAAATATCAAGCATTAATACAAAAATTCTCATCTTTAGAACAAAGTGATATATATAGTATAAAACATATTATTAATACATTCTCAAATAAAGCATATAGTGATGATGATATAGTTGGAGCATTAGAACAGTTTAATGAATTTAAAGCAAATCAAGATATTGAAGAAGCAATTAAAATAATTCTTTTAATTGCTTCAACAGATTCACCTTTAGCACAATTCTCTTTTGCTAGAGAGTTATTTAAAGGTGATCTTTTAGAGCAAAATTACTCTGAAGCTTTTACTTTAATGAATAAATTAGCAATAAAGAATTATCCTGATGCAGTATGTGATTTAGGACAATTTTATGAATATGGTGTAGGAACAAAAAAAGATAGAAAAAGAGCTTTAATTTTATATCAAGAAGCTATAGATTTGGGATTAAATAGGGCTTCTGAGCTATATCAAAAATTAGATAAGTCTAAACAAGGTATATTTTCATATCTTTTTGATTAGTTTTAGATATATTAAATTGGTATTAATAACAACTTTAATAAAATAACACAAGAAATTTTTTTATAAGGTATAAATAATGATAAGCTGGATGCAAAAACATAATAAATATTTGATTGTGACTATATGGATAGCTACAATAGCGTTTATAGGTGCAGGATTTGTAGGTTGGGGTAGTTACTCTTATGGTTCAAAAGTTAGTGCAATTGCACAAGTTGGTGATGTAGATATTAAAAAAGCTAAATGGGATATGACTTATTCTAACTTATATCAACAATATAATCAGATGTTAAATGGTAAATTTGATGAAGCACAGGCAAAAGAGATGGGTCTATCTCAACAAGCTTTTAAAACAGTTGAAACACAAGCAAGATTATTGAATTTAGCTAATGAGTTTGGTATTATTGTTTCTGATGATGAATTGGCAGAAAAAATTGCTAATATCAAAGGATTTCAAAAAGATGGTGTTTTTAATAAAACAATATACACATCTTATCTTAAGAATATGAGAATGAAAGCTAATTTATTTGAAGAAATTTTAAAAGATGACTTTAAAATAGAAAAATTATTATCTATGCTTAATAGTGATAGTAGCAGTTTTGAGCAGAGCTTTTTAGCAAATGCATTTAATGTATCAGATAAAATAAAATATCAAGTTATCACTCCAAGCGATATAAATATAACGATTAATGAAGATGATTTAAAAAAATATTGGCAAGAACATAAATCAGAGTATATGGTACCACAAAAATATGTTCTTGATATGTTATGGACAGAGAGTCAAAATATAGTTGTATCTCCAACTGAAGTTGAAGATTATTATAAAAAGAATAGTTTTAACTATATCGAAGATGGTGGGAAACAGCTAACTCTAACAGAAGCAAATAGCAGTGTAACTCAAGATTTAAAGCTTAAAAAAGTTAAAAAGGATGCTCAAAAAAAGTATATTGCATTTAAAAAGGGTGAAATTCAAAAGAGTGAAACAGTAACAATAGCCGTTGATAGCCTAAAATTAACATCAGAGATATGGGATGAAATCAAACGTAGATCTATTAATGATATTTTAAAACCAAAAATTATTGGTGATAGATTTGTCTCTTTAAAAATTGTTAAAATTCTTGATACAAAAGAGATGACATTTAAAGAAGCAAAAGAGTTAGCAATGCCTCAATACAAAGCTATTGTTAGCAATGAAGCTATCTCTAAGATGGCAGAAAATAAATTAAATAACATCAAAGATAGCAATGAAAGTTTAATATCTGAGTATCTAACACTAGATAAACCGATTCAATTAAAAAAACTTAGTAATATAGAAAATAAAGATTTTATACAAAAACTATTTATTTCTAATAAAGAAAAGGGTATCATTACAGTAAGAGATAAAATGATAGTATATAATATCATTGATCAAAAAATTTCTTCTATTGATTCAAATAATACAAATATGATATTAGATACTATGAATCAAATGAAAAAGAGTGATTTTCAATCAAGCTTATTAGAAGATTTAGAAAAAAGATATACAACTAAGATGTATATAAAAGGATTATAAGTGGCAGAGACAATTTTAGCTATAGATATAGGTTCTACAAAAATATGTGCAATCATAGCTGAGATAGAGAATAATCGAATTCAAATCATAGGGCATGGTATTGCTAAATCACAAGGTGTGAAAAAAGGTAACATCATAAATATAGAACAAGCATCTAAATCGATTAGAAAAGCTCTAGGTGATGCAAAAAGAATTGCAGGTAGTAATATTTCAACAGCTACAGTCTCTATATCAAGTACATATGCAAAAAGTATAAATTCAAGTGGAATTGTAAATATACCAAATAAAGATATATCTATTAAAGAGATTAATAGAGTTATGCAAACAGCACTTTATAATGCAAAGGTACCAAGTGAATATGATGTTTTACATGTGTTACCTTATAATTTTAAAGTTGATGAACAAAGTTTTATTGAAGATCCTTATGGGATGAATGTTAATAGATTAGAGACTGATGTAAATATCATTATTGCACAAAAATCAAGCCTTAGTAACTTAAAAAAAGCTCTTAAAACAGCAGGTGTTGAGATTGAAAATATTGTTGTAAGTGGTTATGCTTCAATGATATCTAATATCACAGAAGATGAAAAAGAGTTAGGTGTTTGTGTTATTGATATGGGTGGACAAACTTCTAATTTGGTGATTCATGTTGGTAATGCAATTAGATATAATGACTTTTTGGGTGTTGGATCTAATCATATCACAAATGACTTATCAATGGCACTTCATACTCCTCTTCAAGTTGCAGAGAATATCAAGTTAAGACATGCAAATTTATTAGATATTTTTGATGATAGTATTGATATACCAATTATTGGTGATGAAAAAAATAAAAATAGTGTATCTCTTGAAACGGTCTATAATGTTGTTTTATCAAGAGCAGAAGAGACTCTTGTTTTGCTTTTAAAATCTATAGAAGATAGCAAATTAAAAGATCAAATAGGTAGCATTGTTCTTACTGGTGGAATGGCAAAACTTCAAGGAATCAGAGAATTAGCACAAGTAATTTTTGATGGTATTCCTGTAAGAGTAGCTTTCCCATCTAAAGTGAGTGGATTATTTAATGAACTAAAAGATCCCTCATTTTCTACAGTTGTTGGCTTACTTTTATATAAAGCAGGATATAATACAGAATATGAGATAAATATCAATCAAAAATTATTACATTCTAAATCAACAACAGATTTTATATCAGAAGATGAAACAGTTCTATCTGATATAAGATTAAATGATGTTGTTAAAGATACAAAAGTCCAAACTGGGCAAAGAAGAGTTCCAACTCAACAACAACAGCGAGAACAACAAACATTCAAACAAAATAATGATATAGGATTCTCATTAGATGAACTCTCTTCACACCCAAATGAAGAGAATAATTTATTAAAAAAATTTACAAATTGGGCTAAGCAATTATTTTAATACTATAGGAGGTATAAAATGGAAGATTTTGAAATTAAACAGATAGATGACACGGCAAATATGAGGGTTGAAGGTGCTCAAATCACAGCGATAGGTGTTGGTGGTGGTGGTGGAAATATGGTTAATCATATGATTTCAGAAGGTAGTGTTGTGATAAATCTGATTGCAGCAAATACTGATGCACAAGCACTTAGCACAAATTTAGCTCCAACTAAATTACAACTTGGCTTAAATGCAACAAGAGGTCTTGGTGCAGGGATGCAACCAGAAAAAGGTAGAGATGCAGCATTAGAAAGTTACGATGAGACAAAAAAAGTTATAGAGGGTTCAGATATTGTCTTTATTTCGGCTGGTCTTGGTGGTGGAACAGGAACAGGAGCAGCGCCAATTATCGCTCAAGCAGCTAAAGAAGCTGGTGCATTAACTGTATCTGTTGTAACTACTCCTTTTAAATTTGAAGGAAGAAAAAGAACAAAACTTGCTTTAGAAGGTTTAGAAGAGTTAAAAAAAGAGAGTGATTGTATTATTGTTGTTCCAAACGAAAGATTATTATCAATTGTTGAAAAAAATCTTGGAATGAAAGAGAGCTTTAGATTGGTTGATAATATTCTATCTCAAGCAGTTGGTGGTATCTCTAATGTAATTTTATCTCACGGGGAAAATGATATAAACCTTGACTTTGCCGATGTAAAAACTGTGATGTCTCATAAAGGTATGGCTCTTATGGGTGTTGGTGAAAGTAGTGGTGGTGGTGCAGCTATAGAAGCAGCTAAAATTGCGATGGAATCACCTCTTCTAAATGATATTTCAATTAATGGAGCAATGGGTATATTGGTACATTTCCATATCCATCCACAATATCCAATGCTAGAGATGTCTGATGCGATGGAGACAATAGAATCAAATGCTGATGAAGAAGCAAATGTAATCTTTGGTACAACAACAGATGAAAACTTAGATATTGATGAGGTAAAACTTACTATTATTGCAACAGGTTTTGATAGTAAAAATGATACTATAGTACAACAAAATACTCCTGCTAAAGAGAATCCAATTCAAAATAAAAAGATAAAAATAAACAATAATAATACATCATCATCTTCTTCACATCAAAATCTTTTCAATAGAGAGAGAATGGTAGTTGGTGGCTATAATAATAGCAAAAATGATGACCATTTAGATATACCAACTTTCCTAAGAAGACAAATGGATTAAAATCTTTTGTTAAATATTTATATAACTCCTATTGACAATCCTAGTGTGGGATTGTCTTAACGATTTCAATCTTTTTTAAAATTACAATCTCTTATCTTTTAATTCAGTAATTTATTATTAATTTTAGTTGTATTATCTTTAAAGTGGTACACCCATCAGGATTCGAACCTGAGACCTTCGGTACCGCAAACCGATGCTCTATCCAGCTGAGCTATGAGTGCATAATCTATAAGTATAGAAAAAGAATTCTATCATAAAACTCTTTAACTATACTTTATTTTTTACTTATTTTGTGATAAGTTCTCTTTTTTATTCTCTACTATTGAATGATAAAGAGAGATTGCGATAAATGTGATACCAATAGTACCAACTATTATTTCACTCACTTCAGCAAACATCTTTATAAACATTACCATAGCAAGAGCCAAAATAGCATAATGAGCACCGTGTTCTAAATATCTAAATTCACTTAGTGTCTTTTTTTCTACAAAATATAGAGTCAAACTTCTTACAAACATAGCACCAATTCCAAGACCTATCATAATAATAAATATATCACTACTTAATGCAAATGCTCCAATTACCCCATCAAAAGAGAAACTAGCATCTAAAACTTCAAGATATAAAAAGCCCATAATACCACTTCGTACTCCATCTGTTGAAAGAAGCTCATCAAGTGATGATATTAATGAGTGAAGTAAAACACCACCAAAATATGCCATAGCAATACTAACATTTTGAGTTTTATTAACCAAAAATAGTCCAAGCATCAAAGCAAACATTAACTCTATATTATTAACACTTCCAATCTTATCTGTTACCCTATTATCTTCTAATACTTTTATCCACTTATCTTCTCTATCTTCATCAAAGAAAAAATCCAAAAATACCATCAATAAAAATGAACCACCAAAGGCATAGATAAGCTCTTTTGTAGATTCTAATGAGTGATGATACTTTTGAGGTTCGTTAAGTGCTAGATTAAAAGCCTCTATAAATCCCATAGAACTTGCAATTGATACTATTAATATAGGAAATATAAATCTCATTCCAAAAACTGCAATTGGGATACCAAAAGTGATAAACCTCTTTTGCCATTTTTTCTCCATTGTCTCTAATACTTTTGCATTTACCACAGCATTATCAAATGATAAAGATACCTCTAATACAGCTAGAAGTGCCGTAATATATACAGCATAAAATCCACCAAGATAGAGTGCTATAATTAAACCAATAATAGTTATAACAATTGAACTATAAAAATGTTTCATTATTTAATAGCACCTAATATCTTAGTCATCATATCTTTTTCACTATCATCTAAATGTCCATCAGCTTGGGCGATATGATTAACTAATGCCTCTATCATTGGTGGATACTCTGGATATGCTTTCATTTTTGAAAGTTCTGAAATAAGTTTTGCCTCTGCTAAAATCCATTTTGTTGGATTATTAATCACATTAGAAAGCTCTTCAATATGAAGTTCATAAAGCTCTATCGCCTCTGTTGTAAGGTTAAGGTCATTAATCTCATCAATATCTTTAATCAAATCAAGAGCAGTTATAATCTCTTCTGTTGTAGCCTTTTTATCTGCCATTGTCATTAGTGCCATACTTACAACCAACGCATTTACAAACTGCTTCTCTTTTGAAAAACTCTCAGGTGTATATTGTCTAAGTTTTCTTCGCCCATCTGCCAACGCTTGAGCACTTTTTTCTTTAATTCTATTCCAATCTAACATTTTTTTCCTTTTTGATTCTTATTTTTTTCGTTATTAATTATATCTTCTATCTCATTTTTGATATAAACTAAATTTTTATATATAGATTTTAAATCCTCTATTTTTGTACTATCAAATTTTTGAGATATAAAATATTGATATTTATCTTTTCCTAATTTTTCAAGAATAACAAAATTCCAAATAGAACCAGTAATATAAGCACCTTTTATAAGTTTCCAACTGTTAAGCTCAACAGCACTTATAAGTTCTGCCAAAAGTTGTGGGCGTGGATTTCCATACTCTTCATTTCTTTTAAATTCTTGAATAAAGAAATATGGCTTTTTAAGATAATCTCTACCTTTTGAGATAACAATATCAACAGTTCCATTAAAGATAAATTTCTCATTTTCATATTTTATATTCTCTTCATAAAACTCTCTTGAATTTGGGGTTTTAAACTCTATTATTTTAAAAAGAGGAGCTAAAAACATCATTTTTAAATCTTCCTCTTTATAAATATCAATATAAGCACCCTCCACTTCAAGCAAATCTTCTAAATATTTTAGGTTACTTTCTGAAATAGAGATATTATTATTTAACCAAGTATTAAATATGCTATTATCAATATTTCGCTCTATATCAACTAACTCTCTTAAGTTTTTATCTTTAATTCTACTATATTGATAAGTTGGAATTGTAATATTATCATTTTTTAAGAGAGCTAATTCTAACTCTAATTCTCTTATCTTTTGTAATTTAAATTCCTCTTTCATCTTTTTACCTTATAAACAAATCTACAAAACCTTGAAGACCATTATTATATCCTGTCCCAACTGCTTTAAATCTCCAACTATTATCTTTTTGATAAAGTCGTCCAAACTCAATAGCTGTCTCTGCCGAAAAATCCTCTTCAAGGTCATATTTAGCAATCTCTACATTTGTATCAAGGTCATAAATTCTAATAAAAGCATTACTCACTTGTCCAAAGTTTTGTCTTTTTTTATCTGCTTCATCAATAGTAACCACAAAAACAAGCTCTGTAATTGATGAATTAATTTTATTTAAAGCGATTGTTAAACTCTCATCATCACCCTCACCCTCACCAGTTCTATTATCACCTTGATGAATAATTGCTCCATCAGGAGATTGAAGATTATTATAAAATACAAAATATTTATCTTCTGGAACTTTTCCACTAGAATCTATCATAAATACCGAAGCATCTAAATCAAAATCTGCCCCACTATCACTTCTATTTGTATCCCAACCAAGACCAACACCAATATTTTGTAGCGATGGAGCTTCTTTACTTAAATTTACTCTACCACCCTTACTTAAACTAATTCCCATTTTATCTCCTTCTATTATTTATATAGGTTTGATAATATCATTTAAAACTTAAATAATAT
>CAYWFW010000211.1:0-6373 GCA_964457735.1 uncultured Sulfurovum sp.
ATTGAGGCCGTTTGTGGAAAATCTGCTTTTAATTTTGCTAAAGATACAAGAGATGAGCTAAAATCTATCAAAACAGAACTAAAAACTAAAAATCCATTAATGGCAGTTGATAAACTAAAAGAGCAGATAAAAGCTCTAAAAAATGAGTTAAATTCTGCTATTAACTCTAGTAAAAAAGATTTAGAAGTTAATGAAATTAATGGAGTTGTAACTATTGTATCAGAGGTTGAAAATGGAGATATTAAAGCCTTAATTGATGAGGCTAAAAACAAATATCCTAAAGTTGCTATTATGTTGATGATGAAAAAAGGTGATAAGGTTTTGATTGCTTGTGGAAGTAAAGATACACCAATAAAAGCAGGAAATTGGATAAAAGAGATTGCTCCAATTCTTGGTGGTGGAGGTGGTGGTCGCCCAGATTTTGCTCAAGCAGGAGGAAAAGATGTATCTAAAATAGATGAGGCATTGGCTAAATCTAAAGAATATCTACAAAATAATATTTAAAGGATTTTTATGAAAATAAAGAATTTTATACCATTTATCATTATTACTATATTTATGTTAGGATGTACAGCAACTAAAGTGCCTATTGAAAAGAAAAAAGAGCCAACTATAGCTAGATTCTCATTTTTAAATACTCATTTGAAATGTCAAAGTATTTATATTTGTCAAGAGAGTGAAAGTAAAGACGAGACCAAAAAAAGAGCTAAAAAAGCTCATAATTACTTTTCTAATTCACACAATGATTATAGCAAGAATCATCTAAAGTCATTTGATAATAACTCTAGCAAGAGTGCAGTCAAAGCTGTTTTAGAGCTAAGGGAATATGCAATGAAGCTTAATGATGAACTTGAAGTTAAATATAATTGTCGTTTTGTTAAATTAGTAAAATAGTTTGATGTAGGGTAATCTTTAATGCTAATAAATTAAGGATTTTTTTGGACGAGATGGTTTTAGCCTCTCCCCAATATACGGTGCTAAAGCATCGTGTCCAAAAGTATAATAACCCTTAATCTTCTTCTAATATATGATGTAAAAATAAAATTTGTGCATATATTGGTGCAAAAATATTTAATATTGGAATATAATTAAATAAAGATGCAATCATAGCAATTGTGGTAGCTTTTTTTGATTTTTGTTTAAGAAGAGTTTTATTATCTATAAATAGTGTTCCCACATCATAAACTGTTGGGTCTCTAAGTAAAATAGACCATAAATATAACATCACAATTTGACCAATAATTGGTATAAAAATAAATAAAAACAATATCACAAAAAGTATAATAAATTTAACTATTGATTTAAGAGTTATAATAATTGAAGTAATATCGTTTGGAGTTCCAATTGCATCTATATTATAATGCTTTTTTGCCAAACTTTTTAGCAATTTTTCACTAAATAAAGATGTAAGAATAGAGATAGTAATAATCATAAATATATATATAATAAGAACTGTAGCTATCGCAGAACCCGTGGTTTTAAGCCATTCCCAAGGTATTATAGTTAAATATGAGGAGACTATTGATAATAGTTCACCCCAATAAATATACATTATCATACTCCATATAAAAATAGAACCTAAACCTATTTTTAGTACAAAAGAGATAACTTCAAGAGATAAAATATCCTTAAAACCTTTTGAGGAGATTTTACTGATACTCATTTTTAAACTTTACATATCTTGATGCAGAAGCATATAACTCTTTTACCTCTTCATCATTAAGTTCTCTAATAACTTTTGCAGGACTTCCCATAATAAGGCTTCGTGGTGGAAATTTTTTATTTTTGGTAACCAAACTACTAGCACCCACAATTGATTCTTTACCAATCACAGCACCATCAAGAATTGTTGCACTCATTCCAATCAAACAAGCATCTTCAATTGTGCAACCATGAAGCATAACTCTATGACCAACTGTCACATCATCACCGATAATAGTTGGATTCCCATCACTCATATCTTCTTTTTTATAATGAGTTACATGTACCATACTTAAATCTTGAATATTACTTCTTGCTCCAATTTTAATACTATGCACATCTCCACGAACTACACTACCAAACCATATTGCACTATCCTCACCCATCTCTACATTTCCAACCACAGTTGAACCCTCTGCTATCCACGCATTTTTACCAATTTGTGGCGTCCAGTGTTTAAATTTTATTGTCATATTTATTATCCTTTGATTTTTATATTCATTGTATCATTTTTGTATTAAAAGTTGTATAATATAATAAAGGAAATTTATGAGTCAGATTATAAAATATTTTAAAGAGTTATCAAATATACCTCACTGTAGTGGAGATACTTTAAGGTTAAAAGAGTTTTTAATATCTTTTGCCAAAGATAGAGGATATAAAACAGAGATAGACAATAGTGATAATATCTTAATCTCCAAAGGTAAACCAAAAATATCTTTACAGGCTCACTATGATATGGTTTGTATGGGTGATGCTCCAAATATTAAAATATATGAAGAGAATGGATGGCTAAAAGCAAAAAATTCATCTTTGGGTGCAGATAATGGTATGGCAATTGCTATGATGATGGAGTTGATGAATCAAGGTAAAGAGTGTGAATTTATTTTAACAAATGATGAAGAGATTGGTCTTATTGGAGCAAAAGCACTTAATTTGGATATAAAATCAAAATATATGTTAAATCTTGATAGCGAAGATGAAGCAGAGGTATATATTGGTTGTGCTGGTGGAGCTGATATTAAAGCGTTTAAAAGCTATAGTAAACTTGGAACTGGTGCTTTAGCTCCAGCTTTTGGAGAGGCTCAAGCCATCACTTCCGATAAATTTAATAAAAATATATATGAAATTAGCATAAACGATTTAGTTGGTGGTCACTCTGGTGTAGATATTGATAAAAATATTCCATCTGCTATTAAGTTGCTTACTAAGTATATTATTGAGAATAATGCTTTAATTATAAGTTTTAGTGGTGGAGAAAGACGAAACTCTATCCCTGCTAATGCAAAAGCGATAGTCTATATTCCACAAATACCAAAAGAGGATAAGTTAGTTAAAATTAAAGAGATATTTGGTGATTTTGAAGTTTGCGAAGATATGGAATTTATAGAAATATTAGATAAAATAAAACATGGTGTAATAGAGTATAATCACAAACTTAATATTCCTCAAAATAGTGCAAATCTAGCAATTGTAGAATTTAAAAATAATAATGCAATGATAGAAATCTCTCTTAGGTCTATGAGTGATAATGAGTTGAAAATAATTATAGATGATAATATAAATCTATTAAAAAATAGTGGCTATAGCTATAAAGTAGAAGATGAATATCCATCATGGCAACCGATTGAAAATAGTTTAACAAAGATTGTTGATAAAAAAATGAAAGAGGAGTTTGGTAAAAGTAAATTTGTAGCAATTCATGCAGGGTTAGAGTGTGGTGTAATATCAAATAGATACCCTCATATTGAATTTAGCTCTATTGGTCCAAATATAAAATATCCCCACTCCACACGAGAGATGGTTGAGATTAATTCTGTGGAACGAACTTTTAATATTGTATGTGATGTTATAGATGAGATTAATTTACATAAAAGATGATTATACTGTTTATATGACCATTTATCTTGAGTTTTTATTCATATTCACCACCTTTAAAAACCTGCTCCCCTAATAAAAAATATATTGTGGGGAGGTAGAAGTTTGCATTAGTTTCATCAAAACATACATCTACCTCTTCATTTCCTGCACATAAAACATCAAGAGAACCTAATCTACCACTAATCTCAAAAATTTCGCTTGTTCCAATTTTATATTTTTTTAAAACTTCTATCTCTTCTAATCCCATACCTTTTTTAATCTCTAAATATTTTGTTTCTTGTCTTTTTGATTTAAAACTTGTTTTAATAAAACCATCTTTTATCCCACCAGATAAAAATAACCATCCACCATAAGCATAAATTAAATCATCATCTGTTACATTCTTTGCCTCAATATCACTAAATGATTTTATAATAGGGCTAAAAAGTACTCGCCCTTTGTCTCCATTTTTCATAATATAATATAAAAGTTCAACTCTAAATGCTTTTCCCATCATCAATCTTTTATAAGTTTTTTTATATTTTATTTTTATAGGTTCTTCTTTAAACTCTTTAATCATCCATTCTCTAACATCTTTAATAAAAGATTTCTCTCTAAAAAATTTCCTAAACATTATCTTCTCCTAAATTTAAAAAATTATACTTTTAATTGTCTTAGAGTACTCTTTTTGGTAATATTTATACAAAAAGAGGTGATGTCAGAATATTACCATCTTTCATCTGTATCTCTTGAAATCCTTGATTAAAAAATAGATTATCATGAGTTGCAACAATAATAGTTTTTTTACCATTAAGCTCTTTTATATACTTTAAAAACTCATTAGAAAGTTTGCTATCAAGGTTTGCTGTAGGTTCATCGGCAATAATAATACTAGGATTATTTACTAATGCTCTTGCAATAGCAACTCGTTGTTGCTCCCCTCCTGATAATACTTTGACTTTCTGATTTTTTTTGTGAATTATATCAAATTGCTTCATCACAATATCTGCTTTTGATTGCATCTCCTTTGGCGAAATATCCATAGGAAGTAAAGGGGTAATAATATTATCAAATACGCTAATTGTTGGGATTAGATGAAATTTTTGAAATATAAATCCAATATTATCTCTTCTAAAAATAGAGGCAAAACTATCAGGAAGCTTTGAAACTCTTATATCATTGATAATAACCTCGCCATTTGTTGGTTTGGAAAGAGCTACCAAGATAGATAAGAGGGTGCTTTTACCACTCCCACTTTTACCTTTTAAAATTATTGTTTCATTATCATTAATTACTAAATTTATATTTTTTAAACCAACAGTTAAATCTTTATATATTTTATCTACATTTTTAATCTCAATCATCATAAATTCCTATTTTAATTATTGTATAATATCACTATAGCAAAAAAATATAAATAAGAGTAACTATGAAAATAAGAATATATTATGAAGATACAGATATGGGTGGAGTGGTTTATCATACAAATTATATTAAATATTGTGAACGAGCAAGGTCAGAGATGTTCTTTCAATCCTCTTTATCTCCTGCTATAGATGGTTGTCATTTTGTGGTAAAAGAGCTTTATTGTGATTTTAAATCTTTTGCAATTTTAGGAGATATGGTAGATGTAACAACTGAAATAATAGAGATAAAAAGTGCTTCATTAAAATTAATCCAAAGAATTTATAAAGATAAAAAAGAGATTTTTAGAATGAATATTACTCTTGTATTTTTGTGCCAAGATGGAAAAATCAGTAAAATCCCACCTAATATTAGAGAGTTTTTTAAATTAAATATCTAACTAATCACTCTATAATTCTAAAAAAACTACTTCCACTACCAGAAAAGAACCAGTTATCTTTTTGATATTCTTTTAAATTTGGATATTTAATTAACGCAGATTTATATAAATCATTTAGCTCTATTGGATTAATCAGTTTTAATATTTCATCAGATTTTATCTTATCCCAATTAATAAAAGAGGATAATTTTATGCTATCAAAAAGATGCTTTTTAAAAGTTTTATATACGATTGTTGTATCACATCCAATTGGTGGAGTAAAGATTTCTAGTTTCAAAGGTTTTTCATCAAATAAATCTACAATTTCCCCAAATCCAGAAACATTTGCACTAGGATAATTATATATAAAGAATGGAAAATCAGCTCCAATTTTTGAACCTATTTTTGCTAGAGTATTAATATCAAGGTTTAGATTGCAAACTTCATTAACTAGCCTCATAAAACTTGCACCATCGCTACTTCCTCCACCAAGACCAGCTTGAGATGGTATTGATTTTTTAACCACAACTTTATGATGATAAAAAAAGTCTAATATATCTAAATCTCCTGTAAAATCATTTAGAGCAATAAAAGCCTTATATATAGTGTTTGATTTTAGCTCAATATCACCACACCCTTCAATCGTAAATGAATCACACTTTTGTGGAATAAATGAGATTGTGTCATATAAATTATCAACTCTCATAAATCTTGAAAGCAGAGTGTGATAACCATCTTTATGACCTGTTATCTTTAAAAATATATTAACTTTAGCATATGCTTTTATCTGCATTTAAATCCTTTTATTATTGTTCTTTTCATCTCTAGTTCTTTTTTCCAATCTTTCTAGTATATTTAGAGTATTAATATCAAATTTAGAAAAGGCAAACCATTTTTTGCCTAAATCTTTTAAACTAGCACCTATATGATAAACCGTAATATTATCAATTATCATAAACCTATCATGTGAATCTTTAAAAATTTTTATTGATATATTATTATATTGAGAATTATATTTTTTTAAATCTA
>CAYWFW010000212.1:0-5935 GCA_964457735.1 uncultured Sulfurovum sp.
AATCAAAAATGAGTTAATAGATTTAATTTTACCCAAATCATTATGAGTATAATTTTTAGGAAAACGGATAGATTTAGATGTTCGCACAATACCTATTAGATTATCTCTATCTAATATTGGTATAATGATTTGTGATTTTAATCTTACTCTTCTTTTTGGATTATCTATATCAATATTATAATATTTTTCACTAGTAACATGATTGTATATTGCTGGTTTCTTAGTTAAAAAACACTCATTAAGAAGACTTTCTGGATGATTTATTGGTAAAATAAGGGATTTAGAATCATCTTCACGATATAAAACTTGTTTATCTTTATCAAAAACTAATAATGTTGCAAACTCTGCATCTGTAAAATTTATTAATAGTTTTTCTATAATATTATTAATCTCTTGATTTGTATCTGTTTGAGATACCTCATCCATCGCTGTTGTTAAAATATCAATAAGAGTTACTTCACTATTTTCTTGCATTAATCAACCTTAAAATAAAAACTTAGAATAGAGATTATATCCTAAATAATCTTCAAATCATAAATATATTTTTTAATAGGTTTAGGATTACCTTTTTTAATATCTAATATATTTAAAACCTTATTATTTGATGAATATATCTCATCACAAAGCATAGCTTCAATAGTTATATTTATCATATTACTTAACCATAACTCGCCATATCTATTTTTTATAAAGTTTTGTAAAAATATCTCTTTTTGAATCTTAGAATAATCTATAAAAGCTCCATCTGTTTGAAAAAATATTTTTTTTGCTCCTTGAAATATAAATCTTCTAATATCTATATCAAAATTTTTATGATTTGTTGTTTGTATCAAAAATTTGGTAGCTTCAAATTTATCTGCTGAGATAAATCCAATATCTTTAGGAAAAATATGATTTTGAACAGATTTAATTATCTTTATTGCACCATCTTCCTCTATTGAATCTATATTTTTAATTAAAAAATATGTTGTTACTCCTATAAATGGTAAGAATGTAAAAAATTCTCTTCTATCCAAAATTACTCCTAATATTTACAAAGATAAGTATATCGTAACTATTATATGATAAAATTGTAATCAAAAAAGGTTAATTATGAAAAGGTCTTATATTATATTATCTGTAGCAGTTATATTTTTGTTATCTTGTGAATCAAAAGAGGATAAAATTGTGGCTAAAGATATAAAATCACTAACACAAGAAGAGAGTAATAATCAACCAGATAAAAAAGATGAAAATAAAACAATTATTAATCGTATGGGGGTCTCTTCAAAAGATGGCGTGATAACAATTGATACAAATCAAGCAAAAGATTATATCAAAGATGTACATCAAGATATAAAAAAGAAAACAAAGGAGTTCTCTAGTGATATAAAAAATGGTACAATCAATGCATCTAAAACTGTTGGTATTGAGATGAACAATAGCACACTAAGTATAGATTTTAATAAAACTAAACATTTTATGCAAGATATGGGTGGTAAAGTTATTGAGTTTACAAAAGATGTCAAAGAGTTGGCTTCTGAGTTTCAAGAAAATAAATAATAAAGGGAAAAAATGCAAAATATAGATATGAACTCTGATGAATTTCAGGCAGAATTTGAGAAAACATGGAAATTTGTTGAAAAGGTAAATAACCAATTTGGTTTTGTTCAAAATCCAAATGAAGAGGTAAACGAAGGTGTTGCTATGGGCTTGGCTCGTAATAAATTAATCTATGGTAAAAGATACTGTCCATGTTTTATGGTTGAGGGTGAAACAAAAGAGGAGCAAAAAAAAGCTGATAATCGTGTGTGTCCTTGTAAACCTGCTCTTCAAAAAGAGATACCAGAACAGGGATATTGCCATTGTGGAATTTTTTGTACACCTGAATATGCTAAATCTCAAAAAAAAGATGAAGTGATGGAAGAGGTTGTCCATCAACATTCAAGAGGTTTAACAAAAGAGGAAGCTATCGTACTGTTGCAAAAAGAGCAACTTGATGGTGATGAATTAGAAGCACTAATTGAGGCTAAAAATTTAAATATGATATATTTTGAACTGATTGATGTTAGAGAGATGATGGAGTTTAAAATGGGTCATATTGTAGGAACTGATGCTCTTGTGCCAACTTCACAATTTTATGTTAAAATTGAAGAGATAGCTGATAAAAAGCAAACTCCACTTATTGTGTATTGTCATACAGGAAGTAGAAGTTTTCAAGTTCAACATGCAATGAAATCACTAGGATTTAAACAAGTTGGTAATTTACAATATGGTATTATTGCATTTGATGGTGAAACTCAAAGAGGTTAAAATGATATATTTAAGATAATAAACTTCTGTAAAACTCATTTTTATATTCCGTGTTAAGCACGGAATAATAATCTAAGAACAGTTAATATTATTAATTTTACTTTATCATATTTAGATATTTACTTGCTTTTACCATTTTACCATTAATAATTACATGTGTTGCTATTTTTCTACGACATAATTCGGGTGCATCCATCCAAAAATCTTTACCCATTTGCATCTGCTTAAACTCTTTTTGAGATAAAAATCCTTTTTCTACAATTATATCTTCAAAGAACCTTTTTGTAGTTTTAGAAAGATGCTCTACACGACTTTCAATCTCGTTCCCTTTCCCAAAAGCTCCAGCAGAATAGTTATGAAACATAAAATCTGAATATGGATATATAATTCTTCTTTGAGCCATACAAAATATTAACGCACCCATACTATATCCATAATTATCCAAAAATGCAACTGTTCTATTTTCAAATTTTTCTTGAATAAGATTATAAAATTGTTGCCCCTCTCTTATAAATCCACCAGAAGAGTTGATTCTAAACTCTAAATAATCATCTTTTCCTGCACGACGAAGCTCATTAAATACAGAATGGAGACCTTTTTTTAATTCCAAAAAGCTTTCTACATATATTCTATAGACTTTAAATTTTGGTTTTATGGTAAAATGTCTCTTTTTCTTATTAACTAAGACTTTTTGTTCAGGTATCTCTTCTATAAAAAGTGTATGTTTCTCACTAGAAATCTCTTTATTAGGTTTTGTTGAACTATCAATCATAATTTTAACCTTTATATTTATTTTACTCAATTATATCTAATTTTTAATATAACTATCACTCCTATAATAATTTTAATTTTAATTATTGTATAATTACTCTCCTGAGTGGTTCGACTACTGTAAATATGTGGTCCAATATTATCTTCTATGGGACATGTAGATTATTTGTGTGTGATTATTTTTGTTTGAGCTTATTCATTTAAGTTAGAATCTGACCCCTAATAATAATCTCTCTCCCATCAATTGGCTTTTTGGAGCCAAACAATATACAGAACGGCCACTTGGGGTTGTTAATTTATATTAAAACTTTGCAAGAGTTATAATATAAGTTAATAATTAATAAAAAGAGAGCATATAAATGGATATTTTAATAATTGGTGCTGGTGGTAGAGAGTACTCTATTGGTTTGGCATTAAAAAATGATGATAATGTAAATAAGATATATTTTGCCCCAGGAAATGGTGCTACTGATTCTCTTGGAGAAAATATAGATATTAGTGATTTTAATGAATTGGCTAATTTTTGTGATGATAATGGCGTTGATTTGACAATTGTTGGGCCAGAAGCTCCTTTAGTTGCTGGAATTGTAGATATTTTTAGAGATAGAGGACTTAATATTTTTGGTTCATCTGCACAAGCTTCTCAACTAGAGGGTTCTAAAATATTTATGAAAAACTTTTTATCTCGTCATAATATTCCAACTGCGAAATATATTGAAACAGATTCTATAGAAGATAGTTACAAGTTTATCAACTCTTTAACTGCTCCAATTGTTGTAAAAGCTGATGGACTTTGTGGTGGCAAAGGTGTAATTATTGCTGAGAGTAAAGATGAAGCAAAAAAAGCTGTTGGTGAGATGTTATCTGGAGATTCTTTTGGAGATGCTGGTAAAAGAGTTGTAATAGAGGAGTTTTTAGATGGTTATGAACTTTCTGTATTTGCAATTTGTGATGGTAAAGATTATGTAGTTCTTCCAGCCGCTCAAGACCATAAAAGGCTTTTAAATGGTGACAAGGGTCCAAATACTGGTGGGATGGGTGCATATGCTCCAACCCCTTTAGTTAATGATGATATTTATCAAAAACTTGAAGATAGAGTAATTAAACCAACTTTAAAAGGGATGCAAGATGAGGGGATGCCTTTTACGGGTGTTCTTTTTATTGGAGTAATGGTTGTAAACGATGAGCCAATAATTTTAGAATATAATGTTAGATTTGGAGACCCTGAATGTGAAGAGCTTATGCCTTTGCTAAAATCTCCTGCTAGTGAACTATTTTATAAAGCATCAACTGGTGATTTAGCTAATATTAAGATAGAATTTTATGAGAAATATGCTGTTGGTGTTGTTATGGCAAGTAAAGAGTATCCGTATAAAAATTCTATTCCTGCTGAAATTATCATTGATGATATTATTCATGATGATATAAAGGCAAATGCTCATATATCTTTTGCTGGAGTGAGTAAAAATGAAGATGGTAACTTGATGGCAACTGGTGGAAGAGTGCTTGTTTGTGTGGGAATGGGAGAGAGTATAGCTGAGGCTCAACAAAGAGCATATATGTTGTGTGGGCAGGTTCATTTTATTGGTAAACATTGCCGTACAGATATAGCTTATCAGGTTTTAGAGATAAACTAATGGATAAAAAAGAATTTATTTTAGCCCATTTTAAAAAAAGAACAGCTGGATTCATTATAGATGACCTTGTTATATCTTTTTTGCTTTTGGTAATTTTTTATGAACAACTTTTGAATATTTCTTCTGTTGAGGGGCTTAGGGTATTTTCAAATAATAATTTTATGCTTATAATATCTTTAAAAATTCTTTATCATACATTTTTTACTTTTCAAAATGGAAAAACTCTAGGTAAACACATTATGAAAATAAAAGTTATCCAAATAAATAGTAATTCTACACCATCATTAGATATAGCATTTTTTAGGGCAGTACTAAGAATCTTTAGCGAATTATTTTTTTATATAGGATTTATATTTGCATCATTCTCGCCAATGGTTCAGACATTTCATGATAAATTTACAGGATGTATAGTCATTGATGATTAGAAGTATCTATCTTTCAAGTTTGCTTGTTTTGAGTAGTTATCTTAATGCAACAAGTAAAATTGAGATTAATGCAAAAGATATTAATTCATCTAATGGTGTAATGAAGGCAAAAAAAGATGTTTTGGCTTTGGTTCAAAATAGTCTAATTAAAACAGACCATGCTAAATTTGATAAAAACAAAAATAGTATGCTTTTTGATGGAAAAATTAATATATTAAATGTGGGAAAGGTCAAGAACTCTAAGTTATTAAAAATAATACAACAATGACAGAATTATCTATAATAATGCCCTGTTACAAAGGTGAAGAATTCATAGAACATTCTATTAGAGAAACAGAAAAAATTGTTAGCAAATTTTGTAAAGATTTCGAGATTATAGTTGTAATTGATGGTTTTGTAGATAACAGTTATTCAGTAGCTAAAAAATTAGAAAAAGAGTTTTCTAATTTAAAAGTTGTAGGATACAAAAAGAATAGAGGCAAATGGAATGCTATTGAGTATGGTTTGAAGTTTGCTAATGGGGAATATGTTGCTATTTTAGATAGTGATTTAGACTATCACCCTATTGCCTTAAAATGGTTTATACAACTGGCGAAGGAGAAGAATGCCGATATAGTTATTTGCAATAGAAAAGATAGAAAAAGTATTGTAAAATATGACACTATACGAAGAATTTTAAGTTTTTTCTATAATATTTATGTTAATTTACTATTTCCAGAATTAAAACTTCCAGATACTCAAGCGGGTGTAAAATTATTTAAAAAAACAGTGTTTCAAAGGATCTTCAGGAAAATATGTGACTTAAGTTTA
>CAYWFW010000213.1:0-5143 GCA_964457735.1 uncultured Sulfurovum sp.
CTATTTTTTTATCTTTTAAAAGTATATTTAATTTCTCAATCTCTGTATCAACAATAAGTAATATATTCTCTAGGCTAAGATTATTAAATTCAACTAACCCACTTAAACGGTTGATAAATTCTGGCGTAAAAAAATCTTTTAATGCTCTATCAATTTTACCAGAACTATTTTTTTCAAAGCCCATAACATTAGCCTCTTTTGTCCCAATATTTGATGTCATAACTACTATTACATTTTTAAAATCGCTAACCACACCATTATTATCCGTAAGTTTTGCTCCATCCATCACTTGAAGCAGAATATTCATAATATCAGGATGAGCTTTTTCTATCTCATCTAATAAAAGAAGGGTATGAGGATGTTTTTTGATAATTTCAGTAAGCAATCCACCTTGTTCAAATCCAACATATCCAGGGGGAGAACCTATCAATCTACTAATTGTATGTTTCTCCATATATTCACTCATATCAAGTCTTTCAAAATGGATATTCATACTATTGGCAATCTCTTGAGAAAGTGCTGTTTTTCCAACTCCTGTTGGACCAACAAAAAGAAAACTTCCAATTGGTGTATTTTCGCCATTTAAACCTGCATAAGAGCGTTTAATCGCAGAAACCACACTTGATATAGCTTTATCTTGCCCAATAATTTTAGATGAAAGAGTTTTATTAAGCTTTTTTAATTTACTTGTATTATCCATACTAATTACAGAAGATGGGAGTTTGAGCATTTTTGCAACAATATTTTTTATATCATTTGAATCAATCTCTATATCTTTTTTACCTTGTAACATAAACGAAGCTCCAGCCTCATCAATAATATCCATCGCCTTATCAGGCAAAAATTTATCATGCATATATTTAACAGATAAATCAATTGCCACAATCAGTGAATTATCACTAAAAGTTATTTTATGATGAGATTCATATTTATCTTTTATCCCATAAAGAATTTTTAAAGTATCCTCTTTGCTTGGTTCTTCTATGTCAATTTTTGCAAATCTTCTTGAAAGTGCTTTATCTTTATCAAAAAAGTTTCTATATTCTGCATAAGTTGTTGCACCAATACATTTTATTTCACCTCTTGCAAGGGCTGGTTTTAACAGATTTGAAGCATCCATACTTCCCCCTCCTGTTGCTCCTGCACCCACAATTGTATGAATCTCATCAATAAAGATTATTGAGTTTTCTATCTCCATAAGCTCTTTTAAAACAGATTTTAACCGTTTTTCAAAATCACCTCTATATTTTGTTCCCGCAATTAATGCTCCAATATCAAGCGAAAAAACTTTTGAATTTAATAAAACCTCTGGCACATCATCTTGAGATATTTTTAAAGCCAATCCCTCTGCAATTGCTGTTTTACCAACTCCTGGTTCTCCCACTAAAAGAGGATTATTCTTTTTTCTTCTACAAAGAGTTTGCATAACTCTTATTATCTCATCTTCTCTACCCACAATTGGATCGATTTTTCCACTATTGGCTAATTCAACTAGATTTATCGTATATTTTGAAAGAGCTGTGTCATCATCTTTTTTTGATGAATTTTCAGAATATTCACCATCATCTGTATGAGATATTAATTGTAAAATATCAAGTCTCTCAATCCCTTCTCGTTTCATCAATTGTAAAGCATAAGACTCTTTTTGAGCAAAAATTGATACTAACATATCACCAACAGTTGCTTCTTTGCTTCCCGAAGAACGTATTTGGCTCATCATCGCACTAATTGCACTATTTAATGCCATTGTTTCAAAAGGGTCAATCTCTTCATCTAATGATGGGATATTATCTATAATATGTTCTGCTATCTCTTCTCTAAGTATATCTCTATCAACCTCTAAAGCTTCAAAAATATCTTGCCCCTCTTGAGAATTTAAGATTGATAAAAATATATGCTCTATTGTTAGATATTCGTGCTTATGCTCTTTTGCAAAAGTCACAGAGTTTTGAAAAACCTCATTTAATTGTATACTTATCATTATTCATCAACCTCCATTGTTGCTAAAAGTGGAAATCCCTCTTCTTTTGCTAATTGTGAAATTTGTTGTATTTTTGTTTGAGCAATCTCATGAGTATAAATTCCACAAAGACCTTTACCTTTTTCATGAATCTCTAACATTATCTTTTCACTCTCTTGTAGATTTTTTCTAAATATACTTGAAAGTATCATCACCACAAATTCCATTGTTGTATAGTCATCATTATGAAGTAGTACTTTATACATGGATGGTTTATCAAGAGCTAATTCAAAATCTAACTCTTCATCAATCTTTGGCATTTAAATATCCTTTTGAAAATACTATTTAAGTTTTATATTTATTATACTAAAAGTTTCTAAATAATCAATTAGACTTTTTCTCAAAATATTCTAAAATCTTAAAAATACCAGTAAGTGAAGCAAATATTAGCATGGTACTAAATATACAATATCCAGCTTGTTGTTCAAAAGGCACTTCAATCTGTGATATTTTGACAATTGCAAATATCCATACCAAAATTGTGATAGTTCCTGCTACTCTTTTACTCCATAATATAATTATATCTTTTGTTATCTGTTTCATAGTTTCTCTTTTATTATAATTTGGTATAATCTTTATAATTTACCATAGAAGAGCTTTATAATGCAAAGATTTGAACAATATTTAGAAGAAAATTTACCAAAGGTAACAACGATTCATCCGATATATGAAGATGCTTTAGGAGATATGCTTTTAGCAGGAGGTAAGAGATTTCGCCCTGCTTTAATGCTTAATATAGTAGAAGCTTATGAACCTCTACTTTATAATTCAGCGTTGCCAATTGCAATGGCTATGGAGATGTTCCATACATATTCATTGATTCATGATGACCTTCCTGCAATGGATAATTCCCCTTTGCGTCGTGGACATCCAACATTACATATAACTTATGATGAGGTAACGGCTATTTTGGTGGGAGATGCTTTAAATACAGATGCTTTTTATATGATTGCCACTTCTCCTCTAAGAGATGATATAAAGATTAAAATTGTTGAGATTTTATCGCGTGATGGTGGAAGCAGAGGGATGGTTTTAGGTCAAGCCATGGATTGTTATTTTGAAAATACCCCTTTAAATATAGAAGATATAAAAGAGCTTCATACCAATAAAACAGCAAAACTAATAGCTTCTAGTATGCTTTTGGGTGCAATAATAGTTGGATTAGATAAGAAATTACAAGATAAACTATATGATTTTGGTATTGATATGGGGCTTTTATTCCAAATTCAGGATGATATTATAGATGAGACTCAAAGTGAAGAAGAGGCAGGAAAAACAACAGGAAATGATGGAGATAAGAATAGTTTTATAAATATTTTAGGTTTAGAAAAATCATTAAAAGAAGCCGATATTTTGGCAAATAGTCTTCAAGATAGATTTAATAAGTTTGAAAAACCTCTTTATAATGCTCTAAAACCAACGGTTTTAAAATATTTATATAGACATCATTAGTATTATATTTTTGCTAAGGATGGATAGTTAAATACCTGTTACGGGTCAGGCGTTGAAAATTCACTAAATTTTCAACGCCTGACCCGAATAAAGATAGGAAATTTAAGATAGACTTAGGTATAATTATCAAATTTAGCAAAATCTTAAGGATTAAAAATGAAATCTTATCTTCAACTAACTCTATTAACCTCTATTTTCTTAACATCATGTGGAGGTGGTTTATCAACTTCACAAACTTCTAATATTGAAGAAAATTTAACCACAACCGTAGTGGAAGATGAAGCTGATAATATAACTCTATCAGTATCAGAAACTAATGAGATAGCTTTAACCAAAGGTTATCTTTTGGATTCGGCAATAGCAGGTGCAAATTATCAGTGTGGCGACATAAGTGGAATCACAACAGATACAGGTGAGTTCTCTTGCAAGATAACCCCTGTCATTTTTAGCGTTGGAGAACTAGAACTTGGTATATTAGATGATTTTACGGATGATACAAAAGTTTATCCTCAAGATTTGTTACAGCTTGAGCGAGATGATTTTGAAGATGAAAAACTCATAGAATTTGTGCAGTTTTTGCAGTCTCTTGATGATGATGGAGATATTACAAAAGCGATAACAATCACTTCAAATATGAGAGAAAAGTTCAAAAATGGTGTGGATAAATCTGAGTTAAAAATTGTTGTAAATAAAGATGATGCAATAAATCATCTTAAAAAAACAATGGGAGTAGATATTCCAACTGATGAAACTATACAAGATGAGATAGACCAAGGCAAAAAATTAGCCGAACAAGAACGATTAAAACAAGAATTGGAAGAGGCAAGATTATTAGCAAAACAACAAGAACTTGATGCACAAAATGCTTTAGAAAAAGCCGAACAATTAGCTCAAGAAGCAGAGAAAGCAGAAACAACAACAGAGAAATCACAATTAGAAGAAGAAGCAAAAATTGCAAAAGAAGAAGCAGATAAACTTGCAGAACAAGCAAGAGTTACACAAGAAAATGCTGATAAGTTAAAACTTGATACGGCAAATCAAGTTGAATCAGTATCAAAATATTTAGAAGAACTATGTGATTCTAATGTTACGGCAAATATTATAACAGATAACTTTAAATTAGAATTGCCAACTCTTAATAATTCTGATGAGTTAAATACTTCTACACTAGGTGAATTATCGTATAGTATTAATGGTGATTACACCGAAGAATTGGTTGAACTAGGTGCAGGAGAAACTAAAATTGATATAATTGATGCAAACAACAATATAATTGCAAGTAAAATTATAAATATTGAAACTCAAGAAATTCCAAGTGCAAAATCGGATAAATCAGACGAATCAGGAACTTCTTCTACATTTACTTATACCGTTTATGGTACTTCAGGATTAACAGTTATTATTAACGAAAGAGAAAAAGATGTTATTCCAGCGAGTGGAGAATTATTGATAACAGAGTCGGAATTAACAAATGGAACAAAAAACTTTAATATTTTATTAGAAAATGATAAGGGACGAAAAGGGGAGGCTATTGTGGTAATTTATTCAAAAT
Source organism: uncultured Sulfurovum sp. (assembly GCA_964457735.1). Taxonomy (GTDB): domain Bacteria; phylum Campylobacterota; class Campylobacteria; order Campylobacterales; family Sulfurovaceae; genus FS08-3. Next base: position 5,025 of record CAYWFW010000213.1, read on the forward strand.
CCACTCCAGCACCAGTAGATTCAGATGGAGATGGAACTCCTGATTCTTCTGATAAATTTCCAAATGATTCATCAGAAACAAAAGATTCTGATAATGATGGGGTAGGGGATAATGCAGAT
>CAYWFW010000214.1:0-6245 GCA_964457735.1 uncultured Sulfurovum sp.
AAAGCCGGTATTTAATACTGTAAGCCAAGCAGTTAAAGATACAGAAGCAACAGTTAGTATGATATTTGTTCCACCTGCATTTGTTGGTGATGCGGTAATGGAAGCAGCTGATGCTGGAATTGAGCTTGCGGTAATTATCACAGAAGGTGCTCCTGTTCGTGATATGATGTATGCAAAATCGTATGCAACTAAAAAAGGAATGAAAACTATTGGACCAAACTGCCCTGGAATTATCACAGCCCAAGAGTGCAAAATAGGAATTATGCCGGGAAATATTTTCAAAAAAGGTAATGTCGGATTAATTAGTAAATCTGGAACTCTAACTTATGAGGGAGCTAACCAAGTATGCAATGAGGGTTTTGGGATTACAACTGCAGTAGGAATTGGAGGAGATCCAATTATTGGGTTAAGTTATAAGCAACTTTTACCTATGTTTGAAGAAGATCCAGAAACTGAAGCGATTGTAATGATTGGTGAAATTGGTGGAGATCTTGAGATTCAAGCTGCAAAGCTTATCAAAGAACAAATCACTAAACCTGTTGTTGCTTTTATTGCGGGTCAAACTGCACCTAAAGGTAAAACAATGGGTCATGCTGGAGCAATAGTAAGTGGAAGTGCTGGAACTGCAAAAGAAAAAATGGAAGCTCTTGAAGCCGCTGGTGTTACTGTTGTTGTTTCTCCTGCCGATATTGGAAAAGCAATCGCTAAAGTTCTAGGCTAAAATTTAAATTTAGGGTAACCCTGCAAAAGAAATCCCTATAAAATAATAAACTATAATGGTAATCCTTATGATTACCATTTCAAAAATTCTTTAAACTTTTCTTAATTTCAATAAACTTTAAGAAAAACTCACTATAATTCCACCAACTTTAATTATCAATTTGAGATATAGATTAAAAAATAATAAGGAGACATCATGAAACTAACATCAGTAGTTAAACCTCATGAAGTGGAGAGAGATTGGATATTAATCGATGCAGAAGGTCAAACTTTTGGTCGTATTCTTACACAAGTAGCAACATACCTAAGAGGTAAACATAAACCATCATTTACTCCAAATGTAGATTGTGGAGATTATGTTGTTATTATTAATGCTGAAAAAGTTAAATTTTCAGGAAATAAACTACAAGCTAAAGAGTATTTTACTCACAGTGGTTATTTTGGTAGTACTAAAAGTAAAAAACTTGGTGATATGCTAGAAAATAGTACAGAAAAATTATATAGATTATCAGTAAGAGGTATGTTACCAAAAACTTACCTTGGTCGTGATATGCTTAAAAAATTAAAAATTTATGTAGGTGCTGAACATCCTCATACTGCTCAATTTAATAAAGGAAACTAGATATGGCAACAACATTATATGCAACTGGTAAAAGAAAAAGTGCAATTGCTAAAGTTTGGCTAACTCCAGGAAATGGTGAGATGATTATCAATGGTAAAACTCTTGATGAGTGGTTAGGTGGGCATGAAACACTTAAAATGAAAGTTAGACTTCCTTTAGATGCTACAAAGCAACTAGAAGCAGTAAATATTAAGGCGACTACACTAGGTGGTGGTTATTCAGCACAAGCTGATGCTCTTAAGCATGGTATCACAAAAGCTTTAATTCAGTACGAAGAATCATTCAGACTAATCCTTAAACCAATGGGACTAGTTACAAGAGATTCAAGAGTAGTAGAAAGAAAGAAACCAGGTAGAAAGAAAGCAAGAAGATCTCCTCAGTTCTCAAAAAGATAGATTCTATCTATATTTACAGAAGTCTTTTGGCTTTTGTAGATTTTACTAATTAAAAATTAAATCCCCACTAAGTAGAAATTATGAATATAATATTTGGACCAGTTAATTCAAGAAGATTTGGAAGGTCATTAGGGATAGATTTAAGTCCTAACAAAAAGCAATGTAATTTTGATTGTCTATTTTGCGAACTCTCCCCAAATAAAACAGTAGATAAATATAGCGATATTATATCTGTAGAAGATATTATGTTATCCTTAAAAGAATCACTTGCGAAATATAAAAATATTGATGCCATTACAATTACTGCAAATGGTGAACCCACTTTATATCCATATCTTGATGAGTTAATTGATAATATTAATCTAATTAAAGGTGATATTCAAACTCTTATTTTAACTAATAGCAGTACTATCTCTAACAAAAATATTCAACAATCATTAAAAAAACTAGATACTGTAAAATTATCTTTAGATTGTATTGATGGCAAATGTCTTAAAAAACTTGACCGTGCATTTAAAAATATTACGATAGATGATATTAAAAAAGGGCTTTTAGAGTTTAAAAATATTTATGGTGGTAATCTTGTGATAGAGATATTATTAGTGGAAACAATTAATGATAAAAAAGAGCATATTAAAGCATTAAATGAGTTTTTACTACAACTTTTGCCAACAAGAATTGATATAGGTTCGGTAGATAGACCACCTGCTTATCCAATTAGTGCAATAAATTATGATAAACTTAGAGATATATCACTACTTTTTGATTCATCTTTGCCAATATATATTGCTTCAAGAAAAGATATTACTGCCACACCATCAAATTATAGTAATAATGAGATTTTAGCAACACTTTTTAAAAGACCATTAACAGATGATGATATAGAGATACTTTTTGATGATAATAGTAGAAATAGACTAAAAATACTTTTAAAAGAGAATAAAATAAAAAAAATTAGCTGTAATGGAGTCTTTTTTTATAAAATTTAAAAAAAGACTTGACAAAAGATTTTTATTTCTGTATAATTTCGCCCACTAACAAGTAGAGATACTTAAAAGTAATTGTTCCGGATTAGCTCAGCGGTAGAGTAGATGACTGTTAATCATTTGGTCACTGGTTCGAATCCAGTATCCGGAGCCACTAAAAATAAAACCTCATAAAAAATTTCAAAATTAAAACTATTTAACACTATATTTCAATATCAAATCATCTCGTATTTTAGTTGGTAAAAAAGATAATATTTTAATAATAATAAAAAATCTTTTTGGAAAAGCATAACATCTTTTTTTCTGCTCTATAGCCTTAATAATTCTAGTAACTCCATCTTCTGTATTCATTAGAAAAGGCATCTTAAAACTATTTTTATCTGTCATAGGAGATACAATAAACCCTGGAAGAATATTTATAAGATGAATATTATCTTTTTTAAGCAAAACTCTTAGACCCTGAGCATAGGCATTTAAAGCTCGTTTTGAACTGCTATATGCAATTGAAGATGGCATTGTTATAATTGAAGCTAAAGATGAGATTAACACAACTTTTGAACCACTCTTTAGTAATGGTAAAAGATTTTCTAAAAGTGCATGAATAGATAAAAAATTAACATCAATTACTCTTTTAAAATCAATAAAACTTGTATGACCATTATGATTATGTCCAACAGATACTCCAGCATTTGCAATTATCATATCTAAACTATCCTCTTTTAATGCTATCTCTTTCGTAATATTTGCAAGAGCATCAAAATCACTAACATCCACACTATAAGTATATACAATAGCCCCCTGCTCTCTTGCTTGTTTTGCAACTTCTAAAAGTAATTCATTTCGTCTTGCTAATAGATATAAGGTTGTATTTGGTTTGCTATAATGCAAAGAGATAGCTCTACCTAATCCTGAACTAGCACCTGTAATTAAAATTTTCATATTTATAATTTTCCTCTTTTTATACGATAAACACTAGATAAATCATATATCTTGTATCTTGCAGGGACTCTTCCACTACCTTTATAACTTAATATCAGTGCTTTTTTCTTAGAATAATTCATCCACGCCACAAAAATACCACTATGTTCTACATTATAATAAGAGTGATTAATATAATAAATCCAATCTCCTCTTTGAATCATATTCTGACTTGCATAATATCCTCTTTTTTTACCTTTAAAGATAATTTGATTTTTTTTAACCCCTTGAAAACCTGCCTTTTTATATATTGCATTAATATAATTCCAGCAAGAACCTCTAACTACTACAGATTTATCATAAGCCATCTTATGTGCTGTTTTTAAAACTCTCTTGCCCTCTGGAGATGCAAAAAGTATGGCATTATTTACTGTACGAATATATGGTGTGGTTCTTTTAGTACTACAAGAGTTAAATAAAAGCATAATAATCATCAACAATAAATATATTCTAATTTGAGGCATCTTTGCTATCCTAAAAAATTATTTTAATATAATACCTTTAATTAAATAAAATCACCTTTTAATCATTTTTTTGATAGTATCTCTTTTAAATAAATAATTAATAAATAAACTTGGAGTTATTAAATATGAAAGAATCAAAATATATATGGATGGATGGAAAGCTTGTTGATTGGAGCGAAGCAAAAGTTCATGTTCTTACACATACATTACACTATGGTAATGCTGTATTTGAAGGTACAAGAGCATATCAAACAGATGATGGTTTGGCTATTTTCAAGCTAGATGAACACTGTAAAAGATTGTATAATTCAGCTAAAATCACAGCAATAAAACCTAACATTACACTTGAAGAGGTACGATTAGCTCATATAGAACTGTTAAAAGCTAATGATTTTAAAAGTGGTGCAAATATCTATATCCGTCCTTTAATCTATTTGGGATATGGACAAATGGGGGTTCATCATGTAAATGCACCTGTTCATACTATGATTGCCGCTTGGGAATGGGGAGCATATTTGGGCGATGAGGGATTGGAAAATGGTATAAAAGTTTGTACATCATCAATTACAAGAAATCCAAACCGTTCAACTTTTGGTAAAGCAAAAGCAGCAGCAAACTATCTAAATTCTCAAATGGCAAAATATGAAGCGATTGAAGCTGGATTTGAAGAGGCTTTGATGCTTGATGAAAATGGTTTTGCAGCAGAGGGTACTGGAGAATGTTTATTTATTGTTCGTGATGGAGTTTTAATATCTCCACCAAATGATAATTCACTAGAATCAATTACACAAGCAACAGTTATAAAACTTGCAGAAGAGTTTGGTATCAAAGTTGAAAGACGAAATATCACAAGAGATGAAATTTATATTTGTGATGAAGCATTTTTTACAGGAACAGCAGCAGAAGTAACACCAATCAATTCATTAGACCACAGAGAGATAGGTAATGGAGCAAGAGGTGAAATGACAAAAAAACTTCAAAGTGCATATTTTGATGTAGTATATGGAAGAGATAAAGATTACAAGAACGATTTAACATACATAAATCATAAAAGTGTATATAAAAAAGGGGGGTATTAAAATGCCAGCAGATATGAACGACTATTTTAAAAAAAAGAAATTATCCAATAGTGGAGATAACAACTCTAATAATAATAAAAAACCAGAAAACAATAATAATAACTTTAACCTTGATAATCTTATTAGTAAATATACTCCATTTATTATAGGTGCAATAATTTTTATTTTTGCTCTTATCACATTTAAACCATTTATGATTGTAAATTCTGGTGAAGTTGGAATTAAAGTTACAACTGGTAAATTCAGCGAAACTCCTTTAAAAGCAGGTCTTCATTTTTATATCCCTGTATTTCAAAGAATATATAAAGTAAATACAAAAATCAAAATGATAACTTACAGTAATAACAGTAGGGTTGCAATTGGTGATGGTACTAAATATGAGGGTGGATTAAGAAGAAATGACTCTATCTTGGTATTAGATAAAAGAGGACTTAATGTTCAAATAGAGTTAGCTGTTCAATATAGATTAAAAGCCAAATCTGCTCCTGCTACCATTGAAAAATGGGGTGATAGCTGGGAAGAAAAGATTATAAATTCAACAGTAAGAGAAGTGGTAAGAGATGTAGTTGGTCAATATACTGCTGAACAACTTCCAGAGATGAGAAATGAAATTGCAAAATCTATTCAAACAAAAGTAAAAGTATCAATAAATGCATTAGAGGGTAAACCTGTAGAATTATCATCTGTACAACTTAGAAATATAGAACTTCCTGCAAAGATTAGAGAACAAATTGAGAGAGTTCAAATTGCAAAACAAGAAGTAACAGTAGCTGAACAGAAAAAAGAGAAAGCAAAACAAGATGCTCAAAGAAAAGCTGAAATTGCCAAAGGTGAGGCTCAAAGAAATAGAATTGAAGCACAAGGTGAAGCTGATAAAGTAAGAATTGAAGCAGAGGAACAAGCAAAAGCAAATAAACTAATAGCTCAATCTTTGACTAGAGAACTATTGGAACTTAAACAAATTGAGACTCAACTTAAATTTAATGAAGCACTTAAAGTTA
>CAYWFW010000215.1:0-7613 GCA_964457735.1 uncultured Sulfurovum sp.
ATTGTATCAATACTAAAATTATTTATGCCACAATGGAAATAGAAACTTGGTTTATTGCAGAGTTAAATCATTATGAAAATATTGATATAGACTTAACATTAGAAAAAGTTAAAACTTATATTGATTTAGAAAATATAGAAAACTTTGAAAAAGATATAAGTCATCCAGCAGATACTTTACATCAAATTTATCAATTAAAAGATAAAGCTTGGAAAAAGAAAGAAAATCAGATTAAGCGAACAGTTAATGCTTTAAACTATGAAAATTTATATCTAAATACAACAAAAGAAATACCAAGTCTAAAACAACTAATAGATGAGTTAGATAATTTTTTTGAAAAGGAAAATAATGCAAAGTAATACACCAAAAATTTTAGTTATAGGTGATGTAATACTTGATCACTATTTATGGGGAGAGGTAAATCGTATATCTCCAGAAGCTCCCGTACAGATTGTTGATATAAAATCAGAGAGTTTAGTTCTTGGTGGTGCAGGAAATGTTGTAAATAATCTTTATACTTTAAATTCAAAAGTGGCTTTTTTATCTGTAATAGGCAAAGATAAAGCAGGTTTAGAGACTAAAAAGATACTTAAGAATATGAGCGTAAAGAGATACTTGGTTGAGCAAAAGAAAAGAAAAACATCCAAAAAGAGCCGAATTATAGCCTCTCATTCTCAAGTGATTAGATATGATAAAGAGAGTAAAGAGGATATTAGTAAAAAAAGTGCCAAATCTATTTTTAAAGAGTTTAAGTTAATATATAAAGATTATGATATTATTTTGCTTTCAGATTATGGTAAAGGTGTTTTAACACCAAAGCTTACGCAAAAGATAATCAAATATGCAAATCAAAAAGATAAAAAAGTTTTGATTGATCCTAAAGGTGATAATTATTCTAAATATAATGGAGCATATCTTTTAACTCCAAATAAAAAAGAGGCTATTCTTGCATCTAAGATTGAAATTAAGGATAAAAGAAGTTTAACTAAAGCTCTTAAAAAACTTAAAAAAAGGGCAAGTTTATCTGTATCTTTAATAACTTTAAGCGAAGATGGAATCGCTTTTTATGATGATAAATTACATATTAAACCAACAGTTGCAAAAGAGGTTTATGATGTAACAGGAGCAGGAGACACTGTTTTAGCCTCTTTAGGTTATGCTTTTGCAAAGGATATGGATATATCATCTGCTATAGAATTTGCAAATTTATCTGCTGGAGTGGTTGTTGGAAAATTAGGAAGTGCCACAGCATCTATTGAGGAGATACAAGATTATAAAAGCTCACTTCATAAAAGTAGTATTCAAAGCCATATTAAATCTTTTAACGAGATAAAAGATGCTATAACTAGATTAAAAAAGCAAAATAAAAAAATAGTTTTTACAAATGGATGTTTTGATATTTTACACCGTGGTCATGTAAGTTATCTTGATATTGCTAAGTCCTATGGCGATATATTAATATTGGGGTTAAATTCAGATAGTAGTGTAAAAAGATTAAAAGGTAAAAATCGTCCTATTAATTGTGAAGATGATAGAGCTTATATTTTGGCAGGTTTAGAGAGTGTTGATTTTGTTATAAAATTTGAAGATGATACACCCTATGAGCTAATTGAGATGATTAAACCTGATATTTTGGTAAAAGGTGGAGATTATCAAGGCAAAGAGGTTGTTGGTAGTGATATTGCTGGTGAAGTAAGACTTGTGGATTTTGTTGATGGCAAAAGTACCACTAAGACTATAAAAAAGATACAAAGAGATAAAAATGATAAATGAAAAAATAGAAGCAGGTGTGGTCAATAGACTTTTGATAAATAGAAATACAGATTATGGATTCTTTTTAAAAGCAAATAATGAAGAAGAGGTACTTTTACCAAATGCCTATATAACAGATGATATGTATTTAGAAGATGAGATTGATGTGTTTATATATCATGATTCAGAAGATAGAATAATCGCAACCACACAACGACCCCATGCAATGTTAGATGAGTATGGTTATTTTGAAGTTGTAAACTATCAAAGATATGGTGCTTTTGTTAATTGGGGTCTAGCAAAAGACTTATTTGTTCCCCTATCTCAACAAAAAACATATTTTAATATTGGTATGAAATTTATTTTAAGAGTGTGCTTGGATAAAGAAACAGGAAGATTATATGCTACTCATAAAATTGGTAAATTTTTGGTTAGAGATATGAAAGGTCTTTTTAAAACGCAAGAGGTAGATATTATGATTATGGCAAAAACCCCTTTAGGATATAAAGCTATAGTAAATAATAAATATGAGGGTATGATATATGAAAATGAGATTTTTGAAAAGATTAAAATTGGAGAAAAAAGAAAAGCATACATTAAACTTGTAAGAAAAGATTTTAAACTTGATTTGTCACTTCAAGCAATTGGTAAAGCAAAAGAGGGTAGTTTAGAAGATAAAGTACTAGAGGTTTTAAAATATAGTAATCTTGCAAGAGAATTTAATTATAAAAGCTCACCAGAAGATATACATAAAACTTTTAATTTGAGCAAAAAGAATTTTAAAAAAGCACTAACTTTATTATTAGATAAAAAGATGATAAAATTTGAAGATAGCAAAATCAAGATGATAACAAAACAGTAATGTTTAGATATAATAAGATAACAAAAACTAAAGAAGGATGATAAATGGCATTTTTTAATAATACAAGCAATAGAAACAATAGAAATACTAATGAACAAAATAGGGATAATAATCACCACTCACAAGGTGAAGATAGCTCATTAAGATGGTGGATAACAGCTCTTATCTCTTTGGGATTATCTTTGGGAACTTGGAATCCAACAGAATATCATTTTATACACTATATAACTCAAACAGATATTTTATCAGGATTTACACCTTTTGCTATATTATTAATGATTGGGATTTGGTTTCTTGCAATTAAATCAATATTTCAAAGCTTAGGGATGTTTGGTGCATTCTTTATTGTGATTACTATCTTAACATTTATATGGGGATTAAATCAATATGGACTTATAGATTTAAATAACTTAACTCAATTAGGATGGGTTGCTACTTTTGGTATGGCATTTATTATATGGGCTGGACTAAACGCTTCAAAAGCTTGGAAAAGAGTTACAGGAGTATATAGTACTGATAGTATTGACCATGATATATAAAAAATATGAATTATTTTAGAGTAACCATTTTATCTTTATTTATTATAAATATATCAAATTCATCTTTATTAGTAATTAAAGATAGTAATGGTAAAACCCTAAAAAAAAATAAATTATCTCATAAAGAGAATCTTTACTTAAGCCAAAAAGATACAGAGTGGAATCTTCAAGCGATATACAATGAACTTTATGCTGATATAATAAAAGCTCGTAAACTACAAGAGGCAAAAGATAGGTTAGTTAGAATTCAAAAAGAGATAAAAAAAGCAAAAGAAAAGGGACTTAAATATAAATTAAATCCTATTGATAAAGCTAAATTATTAGAAGATGCTAAATATTATAGAGGTGGAAAATATATTTGGGGTGGAACAACACCTCAAGGATTTGATTGTTCTGGATATGTACAATATCTTTATAAAAAACATAATGTCATTCTCCCACGAACAGCATATTCTCAATCAAAAATTGGTCAAAATGTGCAATTAAAGAATCTTAAAAAAGGTGACTTAGTATTCTTTCTTACAGATAAATCAAGAGGTATCCCTATTACTCATGTTGGTATATATATTGGAGATGGAAATTTTATCCATGCAGCTAGTAAAAAACTTGGAATTATGGTATCTCCCATCACTTATGGTTCATATAGAAAAAACTTTGTAGTAGCAAAAAGAGTTATTAAACAAATGAATAATAATTTATGAGATTTTAATTATATTTAGATAAAATTCAATTAATTATAAAAACTCATTTGTTTAAGGAAACAACTCATGTCTTGCCATAAAAAAGTATACATAACAACACCTATTTACTATGTAAATGATATAGCTCATATAGGACACGCATATACAACTATAATTGCTGATACACTAGCACGATATTCACGACTTACTGGTCTTGATACATTTTTTTTAACAGGAACTGATGAGCATGGTCAAAAGATTGAACACTCTGCACTAGCTAGAGATAAAACGCCACAAGAGTATGCAGATGAAATATCAGCAACATTTAAAAATCTTTGGGATGATTTTGATATTAGTTATGATAAATTTATCAGAACAACAGACACAGAACATAAAAAAGGTGTACAAAAAGCATTTTCAACTATGTTTAAGAATGGTGATATATATAAAGATGTTTATAAAGGTCATTATTGTATCTCTTGTGAAACATTTTTCCCTAAATCTCAGTTAGTTGATGATGAATTTTGTCCTGATTGTGGTAAGGCAACTACTATTATAGAAGAGGAAAGTTATTTTTTTAGACTTTCAAAATATCAAGATAAACTTTTGGCTTGGTATGAAGATAATGAAAATGTGATTTTGCCAAAAAGTAAAAAAAATGAGGTTATCCGATTTGTAGAGAGTGGTCTTACCGATTTATCTATAACACGAACAAGCTTTGACTGGTGTGTAAAACTTCCTGAAAACCTTAATGACCCAGAACATGTTATGTATGTGTGGCTAGATGCTCTAATGAATTATGTTACTGCTCTTGGATATGGAGATGATGAAGCAAAAATGGATTATTGGTCTGCAAGGGTTCATCTTATTGGCAAAGATATTCTAAGATTTCATGCAATCTACTGGCCAGCATTTTTAATGAGTCTTGGATTAGAACTTCCAAAACATATCGCAGCTCACGGTTGGTGGACACGAGATGGTGAAAAGATGAGTAAGTCAAAAGGTAATGCTGTTAATCCAAAAGAGGTTGCAGATGCCTATGGACTTGATAATTTTAGATATTTTATGCTTAGAGAAGTTCCATTTGGTGGAGATGGTGACTTTAGCCAAAAAGCTTTAATTGATAGAATCAACTCTGATTTGGGTAATGATTTAGGTAATCTTTTAAACCGTTTAATTGGTATGAGTGGAAAATATTTTGATGGTAAAGTTGATAGTGTAAATGTGGAAAAATATTATAAAACTGAACTTGATAAAACAGATGAGCATTTAAATAATCTTGAACCTCTAATCTTTAATATGCAAATTCATAGATATTTAGAGGAGCTTTGGAGACCATTAAGTGTAGCAAATAAGGCGATTGACCAATATCAACCTTGGAATTTAATGAAAGAGGATAAACAAGAAGAAGCTATGGCTCTTAATGGTTTAATTGCAAATATTTTAGCAAAAGTTGCTATTATGTTGTCTCCTGTAATGCCAAAGATTACAACAAAAATTGCTGATGCTTTAAATTTTAAAATAGATAACAATAGTTGGCAAGAGATAATAAACAATAAAAATTTATTGGATACTTTTGTTATAGCAAAGATTCCACCACTATTTCCACGAATAGAAGAGAAATTACTTGAAACACCAAAAGTGAAAAAAGAGAAAAAGATAGAACCTAAAAAAGATAAAAAAGCCAAAAATACTACTGCAACCGAAGATGGCGTAGCTTTTATAGGGATTGACCAATTTTTTCAAACTTCACTTAAAATTGGTACAATAGTCCAAGCAGATGAAGTTCCAAAAAGTAAGAAACTTCTTTTACTTCAAGTTGATATTGGCGAAAAAGAAAATAGACAAGTTGTAGCAGGAATAAGAGAGTGGTATAGTGCAGAAGAACTGTTATCTACTCAAGTTTGTGTTGTTGCGAATTTAAAACCAGCTAAATTAATGGGGTACTTAAGTGAAGGTATGTTGTTAGCGGCAAAAGATAGTGGTGGATTGTCACTAATTAGACCAGAAGCTCCTAAACAAAACGGTACAAATATAGGATAAATATGAAAATAGAAGACATTATAAATTTAACAAATGGGACTTTAGAAAACTCTCCACAGGTTCAATCAATTGAATCTGCAACGGTTTTTCCATCAAAAGTAGAGATAGGTGATTTGTTTATATCATCAGATAAAGAGGAGATTGATAGAGCTATTAAAAATGGTGCTTATGCAATTATATATGATAATGATTCAATATCTAAAAGCGATTCTGAGATTGCATGGATAAAAGTTGATAATATTAAAGATGCTTCATTTAGATTAATTAGATATGTTATTTTAAATAAAGATGTAAATTTTAGATATTTGACATCTCATCAAATTAGTTTTTTAAAAATGATAGTAACTCAAAAAAGTAATATAACAATTTTGGTAGATGATTGGAGAAAAGCTTTTGAACAAATTATTAATTCAAATGGTAAACTTTTTGTAGGGAGTAATCAAAAGCTTATGAGTATGATTAAACCTAATATGAAAATATTAGATAAAAAAGTGGATGGTTATATAATTGCTGATACACTCTTTAAATCTACATTTAAAATAGAGAAATATATATATCAAGAGAAGGATTTAATACCATTTCATTTTGAGGAATTAACAAAAGTGGTAAAATTCTGTCAAGACTTTGAATTACCATATTCTGTAGATAGAGTAAAATATACTAAACATTTTTCACCAATTTTTATTGATAGTGATTTAAATAAAACACAATCTAGTAAGAGTGATAAGGTTCTTATCTTTGTGGATAATCTTGAAGATATTGTGGATGCAAGAGAGTATATAAAACATAATGGTAAGTGGATAAAAAGTATAATTCTTACACCACCAAAAGTAAAAATACCACAAATAATGGATAATCCACACTGGTTTAAAGATTCTGATGAGGCAAAAGCTATACTAAAATCTATACATTTTAATTATGCACTTGTTTATACATTAGATAAAAGTATTTTAAATAATATTAAAGATGAATATAGCTTATTTTAAGAAATAAAAAAGAGAAAAAATGACAATAACAAAAAGTGTTACATTTATAGCAAAAGAAAATTGTGAAGAGAAAATGAAAGATTTGCTTACTGCAATGGTTGAACCATCAAAAAAAGAGAATGGTTGTATTTTTTATGAAATTTTTCAATATGAAAATGAACCAAATAGATTTATGGCAGTGGAAACTTGGAGAGATGAAAAAGCATTAGATGCTCATAAAACATCTGCACATTATAAAATATATAAAACAAGTTATGAACCATTTTGTGATGATAAATATTCAGATGAACTAGAAGTTTTAGGATGAAAAACCTTTGGAATAAAGATTTAGCAAAAAATTTTATTACCGATATAGATTTAAGAGTATATAGTTCAAATTTACTTGGTCAAAATGATGAATTAGTTCTTCATGGTGGTGGAAATACGTCTGTAAAAAGTGTTGTAGATGGTGAAGATATTTTGTATGTAAAGGGTAGTGGTTGGGATTTAATCTCTATCAAGGCAGAGGGATTTGCCCCTGTAAAACTTAATACTTTAAAAGATATGGCAAAACTTGATTATCTAAGTGATACAGATATGGTATCAAAACAAAAAGAGGCTATGATAGATAAATCTGCTCCAAATCCATCGGTTGAAGCTATTCTTCATGCAATTATCCCTTTTAAATTTGTAGACCACACTCATGCAGATGCAGTTGTTACAATCTCAAATAGCAAAGATGGAATCAAAAATATTCAAAAAGTTTTTCCAA
>CAYWFW010000216.1:0-12281 GCA_964457735.1 uncultured Sulfurovum sp.
TTAGATATTAAAAGAGTTAAAGAGTTTTACATTGATGGATATATTAAAAATAGTAGACTGGTAGGAAACTCTTTATATATGATAAGTAGTTTTTCACCTACTTTTGATGATTCTGAAAATCCATCAGTGGATAATTCAACAATTTTACCAAGATTATTAGTTGATGGTTCAGAGAGTACTCTTATTAATCCAAACTTTACTTATGCTCCATATAAATTAAATCAAAGTCCAACAATTACATCAATTACACAGATTGATATTAATAGTATGATAGTTACCAAGAATATATCTATTATAGGAGATACAGATACAATATATGCATCTACAGACTCTATATATTTAACAAATAATCAATATCCATCATTTTTTGGTTTTAAAGAATCTTATGATAGAACAACAATATATAAATTTAATATTAAAGATGATTTTAGATATGAAGCAAATGGACAAGTTGATGGAAGAGTTTTAAATCAATTTAGTATGAGTGAATATGATAACCATCTTAGAATAGCAACAACAACAAATTTCTGGGGTTGGAGAGAAACAGATAATGCTCTTTATATATTAAAACAAAATAGTACATCTTTAGTAGCAGAAGGTGAAATTCACTCATTAGGAAAAGAGAATGAAGTGATTAAAAGTGTTAGATTTATGGGTGATAGAGGATTTTTGGTAACGGCAATTCAAACAGACCCTTTTTATACACTTGATTTAAGTAATTATGCTAACCCTAGAGTAGTTGGAGAGTTGAAAGTTGCAGGTTTTTCAACATATCTTCATCCTATTGATAATAATCTGATTTTATCATTAGGGAGAGATGATGATGCGTTTAAGATAGAGTTATATGATGTTTCTAATTTTTCTAACCCAATATCAGTAGATAAAGCTATCTTTACTAATAGCTCTTCAAATGCCGAGTATAACCATAAAGCATTTACATTTAGAAGTAGTGATAATCTATTTAGTTTTGGATTAAATAGTTATTTTGAAAATAATATTTCAAGAGATGGTTTTGTTTATCAAATAAAAGATAGTAAAATAGTATTTAAGAATCAAGTTACAATGGATGATAATTATGGATATAATTTAAGAAGTATTATATTTGATGATAGTAATCAATCAACACATACAATATTTATAGATAATAATGAATCAAAAATGGTATCTATTGATAGTAATCAATCAATTTTGGATTAAACAGTGATTATCAGAAAATTATTTAAATTTGAGAACGCTCATATTGTAAGAGGTTGTAGTACCCAAAGATGTAGCTTTAATATTCATGGTCACTCCTATAAAGTTGAGGTTTTATTGGAGTCTGACTATCTTGATAATGGTGATATGGTTTATGATTTTGGATTAATAAAGCTTAGAATAAAAGATTTAATTGACTCTTTTGACCACTCAATCACTCTGTATAGTAAAGATTCTAATGAGTATAAAAATGATATGAAAAAACATAGTAAAAGGTGGATAGAACTACCAGTTAGCCCATCTGCTGAACAGTTTAGCAGAGTTATATTTTTGATAGTGCAAAAAATTATTGATAATACAATGATGATAAATGGAGAGATGGAAGTTAGTGTAAATAGTATTATAGTACATGAAACAGATACTGGATATGCTCAATGCTTTAAATCAGATGCTTATAGTCAAAAGATGGGTATTATTAATCTTCAAGATATAAAATTTTCAAATCAAACCATAAGTGAATGGAGTAATCCAAACTTATGGAATGAGCTTTTAGATGGAGTTGTGGTTACAAATCCTAAAATGGTTTAATAGCGTTATTCCGTACTATAATACGGAATTTCAATATTATCACTATTCTTATTTTACAAATTCAAACTCTTATAAACACTTTGTTGAAAAAATGCACTTCTAGTTATATGTAAATTTTCTTCTAAAGCTTCAATCTTCGTTTCCCCATCAGACATACATCCTTTTAGATGTGTATATTCTGCTAAATATCCTCCACCCTCATAATCTGTTAATTTTCTTATTTTTATCTCTTCATTCATATTATTCTCTTTTAATCCACTGTATTCTAGCCTTTAGTCCAGCAGTTGAGGTATATCCCACTTCGCTAAATTTTAGCTCTTGATTTTTATCATAAATAAATGTTGTGGGAAACATCTCTACATTAAATCTATTTGCTAGTTTAGATTGACTATCATTTATCACTTTAAATGTGAGCTTATTTTTTGTCATAAACTCTTGAATATCTTTATCACTACCTGAATTAACAGCAATGGTAATCACATTGACATCTTTAGATATTGATTGAATGTTTGAAGTTTCTAATTTACATGTAGGACACCATAATGCCCAAAAATGGATTATTGTTATATCTTTCATCTTACTTGAATCAAATTTATCATTAGTTATAAATTTTGCTTGAATTTTAGGTAAGATATTAGAATCTAGTTTTGGTTGTCTAATGCAACTTACAATATTAGAAACTACCAAGATTAATAAAAGAGTAGTTGCTATCTCGTAAGATATTTTTTTAATATTCATATAGATTATCCTTTAATTTTTTCTTGCCACTAAAGAGGCTTTAAGAGTTTTATCTCCATCTTTTTCATCCCACCACTCTTCATAAAATATAATTTCTAAATCATCAAAACTACTTTTTAACTCACCTTTTTGAAGCATAAAATCAGGGTTTTTAAATTTTATACTATTCTCTTTATGTTCTATAAATGTTTCATATATCAATATTCCATTGTTTGCTAAAGATTTTTGAATGTCATCTAAAATATCTCTATCTAAAAAATATGTACAAACTACCAAATCATAAGTATTTTTTATAATCTTAAACTTATCAAAATCAACTTCTCGTGGATAGATATTAGCCGTATTTTGTATATTTTCTAGTGCTTTATAGCTAATATCCAAAGCATCAACTTCAAACTCATTTTGAGCCAAAAAGATTGAATGCCTTCCTGTTCCACAAGCTATGTCAAGTGCCAAACCTCTGTGAGCCAATTTATAATAATATTTGACTAAGTCTATAGGTTTGTTATCTATATTATTTTTTGTAGAGTATTTCTTATCCCATTTTTCTTTATCTTCTGTTGCCATTTTTTATCTTTCTAGCACAAGAAGTGCATCTTTATATATAGGTTCGTCAATAAATCCATACTTATCATCCATAAATCCATGCTCTGCTTTTTTTATATTTTCTTCAAATTTATCTTTGATATGTTTTGCTCTGATTATCTCTTTTTCCTCAATACCAAATATTTTATTAGCAATATCAACTTGCAATGGACCCATACATGCTTTACTCTCAAATCCCATCAGTTTCTCTTTTTTGCACCAAGAGTCGAACTCTTTAGTATTTTTATAATCTTGAAACATAAATGAGATTGGTCGTAGTCCACAGCTTTTGCTATCAACTAAAAATTTAGATAAAATATAATCAATAGTTGGATTATTCTGTTGTAAAAGAGATTGAGGAAGCCCCAAAGAGTTTAACAAATCTAAAATTCCAATATTTGCAGTTGTAAATCTATCATCAATTCTAAGTTTAGATAGATTCATAAATGCCTCTTTTGTCTCCATAGAGATATGTAACTCTTTATCCTTTGAAAGTAGATTTAAAGACTTTTGAATATCATCAGTATCTCTAATTTTAGAGACTCTTATTGCATCAAAAGAGAACTGATTTAAAAACTCAATCTCTTTATCTCCCCCCTCGTTGATTGGATTTGTTCGCACAATAATAAAACTTTTTGACTCTTTTAGATTAGATAAAGCCAATCCTATATTATACAAAGCCTCTTTTTTACGACTAGGAGCTATCGCATCTTCAAGATTTAAAGTAATCATATCAGCATTAAGATTATCAATCTTGTTAAGATGATTCAGTTTTAAAGGGTTCAATATCATATTTGAACGAAATAATTTCTTAGTATATAATGCTTTTTTCTTATCTCCAAATTGCTGTAATTTTTCTTCTAAAGATAGCTTTTCTATCTCTTTAATTTTATTAAATATCATTTTTTAACTCCCCTTTTAATTAGAGTTATTTCAATACTCATCGGAAGTGATGGCTTCAGCCTCACCCAAAGCTGGAGCTAAAGCACCAGTTCCTAGTTTTGAAAGAACTCTATTTTATAGCTTTATAAAGTTCTCCATATTAACCCTCGTTATTCTCCACTCTTTCGCCTCTTTTTCTTGCCACAATATCTAATGGAACACCTTCAAAATCAAAAGATTCTCTAAATGCATTTGACAAATATCTTTTATAAGAGAAGTGTAATCCATCAGGTCTATTTGTAATAATTGCAATTTTTGGTGGTTTAGTCTCATATTGAGTTGCAAATTTAATTCTAACTGTTGCTCCATTATATGATGGAACATGATGTCTGTTGATTGCTCTTCTTAAGATATTATTTAACTCTGCTGTTGGGATTCTTTGTTTATATCTTTTATAGATTTTAATTGTTTCATCTAAAATTTTATGAACTCTTAGACCAGTTTTTGCTGATATTGTGATAAGTGGAGCATAATGCAAAAATTTTAGCTCATCTCTAATCTCATCTACTGCTTTTTCATAACTTTTTTCACCTTTTATATCCCATTTATTAATAACTATCAAACAGGATAATTTATATTTTTCAATAAGTCCAGCTACCCTTTCATCAAGTTCCGTTACCCCCACGGTTGCATCAATTATCAAAAGCACCATATTGGCATTTTCTAACATCTCTGTTGTTCGTCCTAGTGCATATTTTTCAATCCCAACAATCTTACCTCTTCGTCTAATACCAGCAGTATCAATAAATGTAATTTTATGATTATCATATTCAATAACTTCATCGATAGGGTCAATTGTTGTTCCTGCTACTGGGCTAACAACCACTCTTTCCTCTTGTAAAATTGCATTAAGAAGAGAGCTTTTACCAGTATTTACTCTTCCTATTATGGCAACTCTTATATCTGTATCAAAATCTTCATCGCTAATATCTTCAAGAGTCATATCATCTTCACCAGCCTCATCATCATCCAATAAAATATCTTCAAGAGTTGGTTCATCCTCTTTTATCTCAAGAGGTGCTACTGTTTCTGGTATATACTGCTCTAACCACTCATAAAATGCGTTCATTCTTCGGTTATGACTTACAGAAATTGGCAGTGTCATATCAGCACCAAACTCCAAAAAGTCCCAAAATTTTGTATTTTCCTCTTTATCATTATCAATCTTATTTACCACTAAAGCTATAGGTTTTTTAAGCTCTTGAAGATAATAAAACAGCTCTTTATCCTCTTCGTCTGGGATAACTTTACCATCAACAACATATAAAATAACATCAGCTTCTGATGCAGTTTTAAGAGCTAACTCTTTAACTTTTGAAAATAGCTCAGAACTATCATCAATTCCACCAGTATCAATCACTTCAAAATCTCTATTACCTGATATTGTAACGATTCTCTTTTTTATATCTCTTGTTGTTCCACTTACATCAGAGGTTATTGCATCTCTCTCTCTTGCCAATCTATTAAATAGTGAACTTTTACCCACATTTGGACGACCCAATATTGCTACTTTTTTCATAAACTATATTCCTTTAGCGTATTTTACCAAATTTTCCCATCATTTAACTCAAATTATGATAAAATCAACTTTTATCCTAAAAAATGGAGTATTAATTGAGAATAGTTATAGTTTCCTTATTAATTTTATTTTTGACTAGTTGCGAAAATAAGATGCTAAATCAATTACATAATAAGCAAGATTTTTATGCACATCTTCAGCAAACACAAAGAATAACTTTATCTAAAGATGATAATACCAAAGCGATATTATCTGTTACATATCTCCACTCTAAAGAGTATTTAAAATATAAAAGTTCAAGAAAACAAAAAGAAGATGGTGAAAGATTTATTATTGGAATATTTTTTGAAGATAATAATAGTAGTCTCTCTATGGATTTAAATAATTCTTATTCAATAAGATTAGGAAGAAAAATTCCGAAAGATATTAAAGAGTTATCTATTAATGATAATATTTTAGAAAATATTCCGATGGTTAATAATTGGAGTAAATATTATCTTGTAACTTTTGCTTATAAACCTAGAAAAAGATTTAATTTTGTCTTTTCTCATCAAGAGTATGGAACAAAGAGAATAAAGTTTTATAAAGTGGCTAAATATCTATTTAAAGCAAAATGACTTATTATCTTAATTGTCTATATTATTATTTAATAGGTATAATATAAAAAAAGAATATAATTTATGAATATAGACACACAAAAACACAAAAAAATTTTATCAATCGCTTTGCCATCAGCTACTAATTCACTATTAGATATGCTTCAAGTTATAACTGACCTTTTAATGGTTGGAACAATTTCAGCTTTTGCCATTGCTGCTGTTGGGCTTGGACTTCAGTCACTAATGTTCATTTTTGCTGTTCTTACACTTTTGCATATTGGTACAACAGCTTTAATATCTCGTTTTATAGGTGCTTCACAATTAAAAAGAGCATCAATGAGTTTAGCTTCTTTATTACAATTTGCATTTTTATTATCTATCCCAGTATCTATCCTTTGGTATATTTTAGCACCTAAGTTATTTATTTGGTTTGGAACAGTTAATGAAGTTATAATTTTGGGTAGTGAGTATGTAACAGTTCTTACAATAATGTTGCCTTTTATATTTATAAAACTAGTTTTTGTCTCTGCCTTTAACTCTTATGGAGATACAATTACGCCACTTTATATTAAAATATTTTCTATCATTCTAAATATTGGATTAAATTATATATTAATTTTTGGTCATTTTGGAGTTCCTGCTTTTGGAGTATTTGGTGCTGGGATTGCTACCGTTATTGTTAATATTTTGGAATTTTCAATCTATATATATTTATATATCAATAAAAAGACTCCATTTACACCACTTTGGTATCACTCTAAATCACTTATAAAAAGAGCCATAAAAGTTGGTCTTCCTGCATCTATTGAACGCTCTTTAACATTTGGCTCGTTTATGCTTTTTACTGTTATTATTGCTCATTATGGTACAGAGACATTGGCAGGTTATCAATTAGGGCTTAGAATTGAGGGGTTAGCATTTATGCCAGGAATTGGATTTACAATTGCTGCGATGACATTAATGGGACAAGGTTTGGGTGCAAAAAATCCTATTCAAGCAAAAGAAGATGTAATATTGGTACTTAAATATACAACCTCTTTTATGTTTACTTTGGGAATTTTTATGATTTTTACACCTGAGCCGATTGTACGCCTCTTTACAGATGATGCAAAAACGATTCAAGAGGCAAGTTTTTATCTTATGATAGTTGGTCTCTCTCAAATTCCATTGGCTTTTAATTTTGTGCTTAGTGGAGCATTAAGAGGAGCAGGAGATAGCAAAAAAACACTTAAGATAAATCTTATATCTTTATGGTTTGTTCGTATAATTCCTGCTTTTGTTTTAAGTTACTATTTTGAATCTATTTTATTTGTATATCTTGCAATGATAAGTGATACAACTATCAAAGCAATATTACTTTGGAGAGCATTTAATCAAGGAGATTGGCAAAAGATAAAAATTTAATTAACCTTTACATCTTTGAATTTTTGCACCTAAAGATAAAAGTTTACCTTCTAAATCTTCATATCCTCTATCTAGGTGATATATTCTGTGTACATTGGTTGTTCCATTAGCCACAAGAGCTGCCAAAATTAGTGCAGAACTTGCTCTTAAATCAGTTGCCATAACATCAGCCCCATAAAGCTCTTTTACTTTATGAACAGCTGCTATATTACCCTTTAGCCATATATCAGCTCCTAATCTATTTAATTCACTAACATGCATAAATCTATTTTCAAATAGTCTCTCTTCAATCAAACTTTCCCCCTCTGTAATTACAGATAAAGCCATAAATTGTGCTTGCATATCTGTTGGGAATCCTGGATATTCAGTGGTTACAATGTTTACCGATTTTAAATTTTTGACAGGCTTAATAGTAATATTATCTCCATCTACATCAAAACTACAACCCATCTCTTCTAATTTATTTATTGATGCTCTAAGATGAACTGAATTTACTTTATGTAGTGTGATGGTTGAGTTTGTTATTGCTGCTGCACATAAATAAGTTCCAGCTTCGATTCTATCAGGGATTATCTCTATATCATTAAATTCAAGAGGTTTTCCATCTGTCCCTTCAATGGTAAGTTCGCTAGTTCCAATTCCATCAATCTTAACTCCTGCATCTTTTATCATTTCACATAGTTGAATAATCTCAGGTTCTTTAGCTGCGTTTATAATAGTTGTTGTCCCTTTTGCTAATGAAGCGGCCATAATAATATTTTCTGTTCCACCAACTGTGATTTTATCAAATATTATTTTTGCACCAACAAGACCATTTGGTGCTTCTGCTCTTACATATCCACCTTTTATCTCTATTTTTGCACCCATTGCCTCAAGAGCTTTAAGATGTAAATCTATTGGTCTTTGACCTATTGCACATCCACCAGGAAGGCTAACCTCACACTCTTTAAACCTTGCTAAAAGAGGACCTAATACCAAAATAGAAGCTCTCATTTGAGAAACTATCTCATATACTGCTTTTGTTGAGTTGATTGTACCATTATTAATAATACAGCTTTGTTCACCATACTTTACTTTAGCTCCTAGTATATCCAATAATTTAATGAGTGTTTTAATATCAATAACATTTGGTAGATTTGTAAGAGTGATACTTTTATTACTTAAAATAGTCGCTGCAATAATTGGTAACGCTGCATTTTTTGCACCACTGATTGTGATACTACCTTTAAGAGTCTCTCCACCCTCTATTTTTAAATAATCCATAAGTTTTCCTAGATATATAATTGTTTTGTGTAATTTTATCAGAATTATACTAATAAGGAGTATTTTAAATATTATATTTTTAGATATTAAGCGTTTGATATGTTATAATATTATATAATATCTTGAATGAAGAAGTTGTAGTATTTTAGTAATAAGGTAATTTATGGTTGATAGTATTGATAGGATTAGAGTACTTACTCAAAAACTAGATGATAAAATAGCTCTAAAAAATAACATATCTAATGAAGAGATTAACCATAGCATAATGTCTCCAAAAGAGAGTATGAAGCATATTAGAAGATTTAATATTAGTAAAGTAAATGAGCTATATATTAAACTAGATGTTTCTAAGAAGTCTCCTAATTTTGGTGATATATTTTTGTATAAAGCTATGAATTTAAGTGGTATTGGACTTAAGGAGGAGGATTTTGGTGAGATAAGAGAGGGTAAATATATTCAAATTATTGCAATCACTTATGAACCTGATTCAAATGGAAAGAAAAAGGCAAAAAATGTATCATTAGGATATTTTGGTAAAGCACAATTATTAGAGCCTGAATTAAAAAATGATATTATTGAATTTGTCTTGAGATGGAGATATGAAAAGGCTTTTCAAACACTAGAGTATTATGAAGTTTTAATTGCTAAATTAGATGAACCTATTACTATAGAGATATAGTTTAATGCCTTTATCAAATTTAAATAAAGAACAACTCAGTGCTGTCATGGCACCTTTAGGACATAATCTAATAATAGCAAGTGCAGGAACTGGCAAAACCTCCACAATAGTAGGGCGAATAGCTCATCTACTTAAACAAGGGGTTAAACCCTCTAAAATCTTATTACTTACATTTACAAATAAAGCTGCAGGAGAGATGGTATCAAGGTTAGGTAATTTTTTCCCATCACATCTTATTAAAGAGATTCAATCAGGAACATTTCATGCTATTAGCTATAAGTGGCTAAAAGATAGTGGTTTTAATATTGCTTTAAAACAGCCAAGTGAACTAAAAACTTTATTTAGAAGTATATATGAAAAACGAGCATTTAATAGATTAGGTCATCAAACAGAACCATTTAGTGCAACATTTTTATATGAACAATACAATCTTTACCAAAATATAACACTTGATACTTTTGATATATGGTTTGAAGAGAAGTATCCCGAGCATAAACCTCTAATAGATATTTATATGAATATCATTGATGAATTTGAGGATGTAAAAAATGAGTATGGATTTGTTTCTTTTAATGATTTATTATTAAAACTACTAGAATATCTAAAAAATAATAATATAGATATAGATGAGATATTAGTTGATGAATATCAAGATACAAATACCCTTCAGGGAGCATTGATTGATGAGCTAAAAAGTAAATCTCTTTTTTGTGTAGGAGATTATGATCAAAGTATCTATGCTTTTAATGGGGCAAATATAGAGAATATTTCAACCTTTACCACAAGATATAAAAATGCAAACTTGTTTACTCTTAAAAAAAATTATCGTTCAACTGCATCGATTTTATCACTTGCAAATAAGGTTATAGAAAAAAATGAAAGAATCTATCCAAAAAGTTTGGAAGTTGCTAGAACAGGGGAGAATATTGCACCTAAACTCTTGATATATGAAGAACTTTTTGAACAATATAAATCAATATCTAGTACTATTAAAAATAATTCAACTCCTTATGAAAATATTGCTGTAATTTTTAGGAATAACTCTAGTGCAGATGGGATAGAGGCTACTTTACGAGAACTAAATATCCCATGTAAAAGGAAAGGTGGCACAAGTTTTTTTGATTCAAAAGAGATAAAATTTTTGTTGGATTTGCTATCTTTAATAGTTAATCAAAAAGATATGATGGCATTTATACATATTTTTGAATATGCAAAAGGTGTAGGTAGTGCATTATCAAAAGAGCTTTTTATATGTTTAAATCATTTTGGAGATGGCAATTTAACTAGAGGTTTAGTTTCTCCTGCGTATAATGATTTACCCAAATTAAATCCAAATAAAAATATTCAGTTAGGGCTTTTTGATGATGATTTAGAGATAGGTTCTTTATCAAGATTTAGCAGTATGAATATCTCTAGTCATATCAAAAAACATCCAATCTTAAAACATCCAAGATTAACACGTGAGGGGGTTAAGTATTTAGATTATTATTATAAATTTATAAGTAAGATAAACAAAACTCAACACCCCTCTTATATTTTAAGAAGTGCTATATCATCAGATTTATATAGATATTTAATAGATTTCTTATCCACTAATAGAGCCAAATTAAAAACAGGTGAGATAGATATAAAAAGAAAAGATGAATCAAAAGATAGAATTAAAAGTAAAGCTGAACTTTTATTTAATTTATCTAGGCAATATAAAGATTTAACAAAATTTATAAATGCTATGATTTTAGGTGGTGGAGAGTTAAGCGAAGGTGAAGGGGTAAATCTCTTGACTGTTCATGCAAGTAAAGGTCTTGAATTTGAAGAGGTTTTTGTGATTGATTTGATGGATGGGAGATTCCCAAATAGAAAATTAGCATCAAAGGCTGGTGGAGAGGAGGAGGAGAGAAGGCTTTTTTATGTGGCAGTTACAAGAGCAAGAGACAAACTCTATCTATCTTTATCTAAATATGATAAAATTAAAAAGATAAATTTTACACCATCAATATTTTTGTGTGAAGCAAATATGTTAAAAGAGGGAGATTGCAAATTTTGAATATATTTTATTTTAAAAACCTCTTTAAACAAAATATCAACTTTATATGATATAATTTTAGCCTACAATTTAAGCGACTGTGGTGGAACGGTAGACACGCTACCTTGAGGGGGTAGTGCCTTATGGGTGTGGGAGTTCAAATCTCCCCAGTCGCACCATCAATAAAATTAAAAATTTAATTCAAAATATATTATAGGAAAATTAATGAGCAGTAAAATAGAAGATGAAAATAGAGCTGTAATGATGTTAGAAAAATCTGTTCTTAGAGCAAAAAGTATATTGGAAAATGAGC
This sequence comes from uncultured Sulfurovum sp., assembly GCA_964457735.1. GTDB lineage: Bacteria > Campylobacterota > Campylobacteria > Campylobacterales > Sulfurovaceae > FS08-3. The sequence continues at coordinate 11,848 of CAYWFW010000216.1, forward strand.
AAAAATTAAAGCCTTTTGCAATGATTCTTTATGATGATGGCTCAATAAAAACTATCCATAATCAAGTTAAAGACCCAGAAGAGAGTTATGCTTTGTTACAATCTGGTTTAAAAATTAGAGTAAAAGAGGGTGGTGTTGATATTATAGTACTTTTAATTGATACTATTATTCCAGAAAGATTTAGTAAAGTGGGTATTTTAGAGGGTATTAGAGTTCATATAGAGGAGAAAAGTAAAGAGAATGAGAGAGTAGGGGCAAGATTTTTATATGTACCTTATCAATTATGTAAAACTGCTAGTAGCAATAAAATATTTGCTGATTTATACCCACCAGTACCGATGAGTTTTCCTGCTGAGTTTATATTATTTAAAGAGAATAAATAATATCTTGTAGAGACAATCTTAACCTGTCCAATTAGATAGTACGGTAGGGGT
>CAYWFW010000217.1:0-13941 GCA_964457735.1 uncultured Sulfurovum sp.
ATAAATGAGTAGTTTTGTTTAAAAGAGTTATCTAATAGGTACTCAACTGCCTTAATAGATGCTTTTTGAAAAAGGTTTGCATTTGTACCACTATAATATGGAAATAGTTTTCGTATCTCATCTGTATCAATTACATTTAAGCCAAATCTTCGGTTTAAGGATTTTACAAATTCACTCTTACCTGCTCCACTAGCCCCTGCACTTAGATATAGTTTCTGTTTATTTTCTCTATTTGAAATAAATGTTTGAAGTATTCTCTTTTTATTGGTCTTGAAATATTCTAAAGCCTCTTTTCTAATCTCATCTTCTGTTAGATTTAATGTTTTTTCTAGTTCTATTTTAGTATCAAATAGTATTTTTAATAAATCATTATCAGGCATTTTTTATCTCCTTTATTATTAATCGCACTTATTACTTTTTCTACCAATGTAAAAACTGTATTTTTTTTTGAAGTAGTGAAAGATTTTTGAAACATTTTTTAATCCTTTAACAAATCAATTTTTACCATAACCTCTTGATAACAAGCACTATCTCCCTCTTGTGAGATAATATCAGGAGTTAAAATATTTACACCAGTACAATTAGAAGAGATTAAAATAGAGTCTTCTCAAATATCTCTGCTACATTTAACATATAATTCAAGCTCTCCATACTCAGAAGAGACTTTAATCTTTTGCTTATCTTTAAATCCACAATTAGGGTGAACTATAGCATAATCTATCCGTTTGAATTGACTATTTAAGGAGTTTGAAGCTTTTGGAGTTATAAGCCAGTACTCTTTGTTCTTATCCTCTTTCTCTTTTCTTTTTCTTACTCTTATAAACCGTTTTATATCAATAAAGTAATCATCAAAATCATCCATAAATTCAAACTCTTCATCCGAATCTTCTCCAAATCCATCACAATATGGAATCTCTTGAAAAGTAGGTGATTGATTTAACCAATGCTTAATATATTCATCCTCTTTTTTTAGTGTATCAATATTTAAGATTTTTAATATCTCTTTTGTAAAGTTATATTCACTAATTCCAAAATTACTTTTAGTTATTTGATTCATAGCTTGAATATGATGATGATGATAGCTTAATCTTATATCATTTTTTTCAAAAAAGTTTAATGCAGGTATAACAACTCTTGATAGCTTACTTGTTTCATTTTCATATAATCCAAAATAGATTAAATTATCAACTTGTTTTAACTTATTAATAACTTTTGAACTATTTGGCATAGAGTGGGCAGGATTGCCACCTTGAACCAAAACTGTTTTAAAATCAGAAAATTCAGTGTTAGCTTTTTGAACTTTTTTGGTATCTACTTTGAATGGATTATTGTAGCCTAGTTTAGAATCTCCTAAAAAACCAACTCCACAACCCTCTTGTCCCATTTGACCTAAAATTATAGCGATAGAATCAATCATTCTAAGTACAGAATCTCCAATACTATATTTTTGAACCCCTGCACCAACCAAATATACCACTTTTTTATCGCCAATTAGATTTATAAAATCACCCATATCACCTAAAGATAAACCGATATAATTTAAGATAGCTTTGACTCTATAACCTCTAGTAAAATCATAAAATTCTTCATATTCTGATGCAAACTCTTCTAAATAATTTATATTTTGTTCATCTTGCATAATTATAAATCTACAAACCATAAGAGCAAAATAAAAATCACTTCTTGGTTTAATTTGAATATGTAAATCAGCAATCTTAGCAATATTTGTTTTTATAGGGTCAATAACTATAATTTTTTTATCTTTAATTAATGGCAATAGATGTGAGTTCGTTGTTGTGATATTTCTTCCCCAAACCACAACCACTTCTGCTTTTTCAATCTGTGATAATGGTATCATCTTATTAATACCTCTACCTTGTATGATTCCAGCATCGCCAGAACCATCACACAAACTACCTTTTGTCAAGGTTGAATCATTTAATTCTTGAAATAATAAGTTAGTAACCTCTTGCATCACTCCAATATTACCAGAGCCTCTCCAAAGTAGTGATTTCTCTTGCAAAGATTTTGCCACCTCTTTTAATGCCTCTTGCATACTCACTTCAATACCATCTATAGTTGGTTTTTCAATCCGTTTTTCTTTATGAATATAACTATTTAAAAGTGAACATAACGCTCCATTTGTAAAACCATCTTTGCTTGGTTTAATTTTATCACCATCAAACTCTATCGAACAAGCATCCCAACAATCCAATCCACAAGCAGTTTTTTTTATCATCTATTTTAGCTCAACTTTTATAAGTTTAGAAAATCTATCTTTTGGTTTTTCTATAATAATCCATGCTTTATAAGATGATATAAATTTTTCATCTGTTACACTCCAAACTCTATCTATCTTATAATCAGTTTCTATTTCATCTAAAAAAATTTTTTTATCACCTAAATTATCAATCTCTTCTGATTCCAAAAATAGAACTAATTTAGCTTTTGAAGTATTTATAACACTTGCTAATGGTGAGCCAAAATTAACAAAATCACCTTTTTTAACAAAAAGTTTATATAAATATTTATCAGATAAAATGATATTTTTTTTAGAGATAGAATCCTCTAGTTTAGCTATTTTATATTTTAAAGATAAAACTTTCTCTTTTGTTGTTAAGTATTGATTTTGAGCTAACAGATAAGATGAGTTTGCATTGTCTTTTTGAGTTTTTGATGTAGTATTAAGAGCATTAATTCTGTTAAAATAACTGTTTTTAATATTAAAAGTTTTCTTTGCATTTTTTAAGACAATTTGATTTAATTTAAGCATCTCTTTAGAGATATTTAAATCAATCTTATCCATCTTATCGTCAAGTTGAATTATCTGATAATTTGATATATATTGACCTTCTGATTGAATATCTGCACTAATAACTAAAGCACTAACTGACGATTTTAAAACCACACTATCATAAGGTTCAACCTTTGCATAATGAATCTTTGAAAATAGAACCATAGGTGTTATTATTGCAATAATTAATATTTTTTTCATATTTTACCTTTTCTAATTATTAATATTTTAGAGTATCCATCATTATATCGCTTAATTCATTGGCTTAGTTATTTATTAATATTATCTATAAATTCAATAGCATTTTGAATTCTATTAACTGATTCTTCTACACCAATAATTGAGATAATATCATCAAGCCCAGAACCTGTCATTGAACCTAATAATGCAACTCGTAAAGGTTGTCCAAGTTTTCCAAATCCAATCTCTTTTTTGGCTAAAAACTCTTCCATAAGTTTATGATAATCAGTTCTATCAGAATTTTTTAATATATCAGAAAATTCAGATATAATCTCTTTTGCTTCACCTTTAAATGCTTTTTTAGAGGCTTTAGCATCATAATCTTTAGGGGTGTTTAAAATTATATTTATCTGATTAGCCAATTCAACCAAAGTTTTTGCTCTCTCTTTTGTTGCATTTAAAATTAAATCCATATTACTATTTTCAGTTATATCCACACCATAATCTTTAAGCAAAATAGCAAGTTTATCATGAGACATATTTTTTATATAATGAGAATTTAACCACTCTAATTTTTTAAAATCATAATTAGAAGAACTTTTGTTTATATTTTTAGGGTCAAAAAGCTCTAACATCTCATCAATTGTAAATATCTCTTGATCTCCATGACTCCATCCAAGTCTTACCAAAAAGTTTAAAAGTGCTTCTGGCAAAAATCCAAGAGTTTGATACTCCATCACATCAGTCGCACCATCTCTTTTTGATAATTTTTTACCTTTTTCATTATTTATCATTGCTACATGATAAAATTTTGGAATATCAAATCCCAAAGCATTATAAACTACAATCTGCTTAGGGGTATTATAAAGATGGTCATCTCCACGAATCACATCAGTAAGCCCCATCTCATAATCATCAATTGCCACAACAAAATTATAAGTTGGCACTCCACCAGCTCTTGCAATCACAAAATCATCAACCTCATTAGATGCAATATTAATCTCACCCTTTACACCATCATCAAATGTTATCATCCCATCAAGTGGAGCTTTAATTCTAATTACTGGTTCAATCCCCTCTGGTGGAGTTCCATCAAAATCACGGTATCGCCCATCATATCGTGTTCGTTCTTTGTTAGCCATCTGTTTTTCTCTTAATTCAGCCAACTCCTCTTTGGTCATATAACACTTATATGCTTTACCATCTTTTAATAATTTATCAATATATTTTTTATAAATATCAAATCTTTTTGATTGATAAATAACATCACTATCATAACTCATTCTTGTCCAGTTAAATGCTTTGATTATAGCTTTAACTGCATCTTCAGAATTTCTTGCTTGATCTGTATCTTCTATTCTTAATAAAAACTCACCACCATTCTTTCTTGCCCATAACCATGAAAAAAGAGCTGTTCTTAGCCCACCAATATGTAAATACCCAGTTGGACTAGGTGCAAATCTTGTTGTAATCATTCTTTCCCTTTTTCTTTGATAAAATTATACTATATTTTTTAAAATAAACTTCTTTAATGGTTTATTTGCTTTTTTTGACATCAAGTTGCTTAGAGTTTGGTGACAATTTACTTGGTAGTCATTTTTAATATAGGTGTAAATTTTAAAGCTGAATTATCCAAAAATTGTTCACATCTTTTAATATAAAATTTATATAATATACTGGGATTATCCTCCTCTAACTTAAGAAAAATTTTATAAGCAGTTTTTATATGAGCATCTCTAAAATACTGTATTGCTTGTGTATATATCTTTATCTCATTATCTGATATATCTCTATTGTTACATAATATCTCAAAAATTTCAACACTTTCATGTTTACCTTTTACCTCAACTAAATCGATTGGTCTAATTTTATAACTTTCTTTTAATTTTAATCTTGTAGCACTAGATATTAAAATTTGAGCTCCATATTGTTTAGTTAATCCCTCTAGTCTTGATGCAAGATTTACATTATCTCCAATAATAGTATAATCTGAACGACCATAAGAACCCATATCTCCAGCAGTAACTTTTCCTGTATGTAAACCTATTCCAATATCAATAGTTACATCATATTCTGGTGTAATCTTTTGATTTATATCAACAAGCATCTCAATCTGTGCTATAGCACTTTTTAATGCTTTATCAGCATGATTTGGAATCTCTATAGGTGCATTCCAATATGCCATAATAGCATCTCCAATAAATTTATCAATTGTACCTCTATGGTCTATGATACAATCAACCATCGGTGTCATATATCTATTTAACATTTGAATTAATCTATCAGGAGAACCTATTTTTTCTGATATACTGGTAAAAGAACGAATATCACTAAAAAAGATTGTGGCTTCCACCTCTTTTGATATAACTAACTCCTCTGCTGAGTGTTCCAACAGATATTCCATCACAGCAGGAGAAACCTTTTTACCAAGCATCCTTTTAGCCTCATCTTTTTGTTTTGAAGCTAAGATATAATCAATAGATACAGATAAAACAAGTGTTGATATAAAAGCGATTAAAGGGAATAAAAGGCTTAAAACAATACCATAACTAAATAAAAGTACAAAAAATATTTTAAAAAGAACATATATAATAAGTATAGCAATTGGCATAACAACCCAAGATTTTACAATAGAAAAAATAATCATAGATACTAAGATAATAAGCCATATTGAAATTAAATCATACTCTTTTTTATCTGTAGGTATTTTTAAAAAATCTCCTGATAAAATATTATCAATCACATTTGCGTGTATCTCAACACCATTAATAGAGTTGTCAAAAACCATTGCTCTAGTATCTACTAAACCCATTGATGAAGTTCCAATAAGTACAAACTTATCTTTAATATCATTTTTATTAAAAGAGCCATCTATTATATCTGCAATGCTAATATATTTAAAATGTTTTTTGGCACCTCTAAAATTTATAATAAGTTGTCCTTGATTATCTGTGGGAATCTTATAATCTCCAAACTCAATACCCTCTACGCCATTTTGACCACTAAGAATTTTAACCTTATTACTATTACTATAAATTCTTACCATTTCAAGAGCCAAAGAGGGGTATATTGTATTATCATATTTTATAATTAAAGGGACTCTTCTAATCATACCACCAGGATCAGGATTATTATTAAAAAAGCCACTTGAATAAAGAGAGTTCTGAAGGATTGGTATATTTAAAACAACACTATTAAATGTATGAATATCTCCATCAACTACTCCTCTTGATATAAATACTGCAGGAATCATTGGAACATTTAGCTCTTTTTTTTCATCAAAAGTAAATGTATATCCGCCTACTACAGGGGTAGATGCAAAACATTTCGATAAAATTTCATCATAATTAGCTAACTTTTTTGATTTATTATTAATTTTTGCTTGTAGTTTATGAGGAGATGTTCTATCCTCTTCTGCAAAAACAATATCAAGTCCAATAATTCCAGCTCCTGCATCTGTAACTTTATAGATTAAATCAGCAAAAATATTTCGTGACCATGGCCATTGTCCAAGTTTTTTTAATGATTTTTCATCAATATCTACAATAACCACACTATCTGATTGAGGTAATTTACCACGAACAGTAAACATAAAATCTCTAAGTTTATTATCAAAAGTTAAAAGTGGCTTTGGCAAGAAAAAATATGTCCAAGATATAATTAATGCTAATACAAGAGTCAAAAGACTCTTTAATATAAAGTTTTTATTCACTATTTATTAATATCTATAATCATCATATGGATAAGGTTTATCAGTTGGTTGATTATCTTCAACAATTGGTGGTTTAGGCTCATACTGAACAATAGGCTCTTTAACAATTGGTTTAGACTCTGGAGTTGATTCAAGTTTATCCTCAATATGATGCTTCTCTTGTGTAATATCAGAAATTACTTCATTACTCATACCGTTAGTTTCTTTATTATCATAAATAAGTTTTTTAGGCTCTCTAATAACCGAAATATTTTTTCTGAGTTTAACACCACTATCACCCAGCTCTATCAGATTACCTGCCTCTATATCTCTACTTATACCTTCAAATTCAACATAAATAGTACCTTTATAACATTTAATTATCTCTGTATCTCCAGTAATTTCACCACTAAAATCTGTTCCTCTAATTCCAATGGTAGCTGATACCGTTTTAACTTTAAACCTCTCTGGGGCTATTTTTGAGATTTTCCCTGTAACAGACCTAAAAAAACCTCTATTAGACTTTAGTGATATTTTAGATTTTGTTGTTCCATCAAATACAAAGTCATCAAAAGCAAAGGATGATTTTGGTCCAATCGTGATTACAGTATCATCTTTTAACATCACTTGAACTCTACTTTGAGTTTTTGTAATAATTTCATCACCAACTAATAATAACATACCGTTTTTAGCCGTTAGAAGTTTAGTAGAACGTTTAACATCTGCTTGACCTTTAACAACCATAATATTACCTATATTAGCCCAAATAACAACAGTTGTCATAAAAAGAATTAAAAATAACTTTTTCATATAATACTCCTAGTATTTTATTTTTGCACCGAGCATAATGATATTTTTATCATACTCAGTAGGTATATAGTTTGAATTATTTTGTATATACTCTCCAGATAAATATAACTCAATATCTTTTGAATAGTGATGAGAAAACTTTATCTTAACTTGATGAAATGTATCATCTCTAACCTCTGTACTATTATCTATAGTATCATCATATTCACTAAATCTAACCTTATATGTTAATCTTCCAACAAGCCACTTATTTATATTATAATTGACTCCAGCATAAGCTGTAACTGCCGTTCTATCTGTAAAGTTACTAGAAGTATCACTATCTGCACTAATATCCTCATATTTTAAACCTGCAAATAAAAAGTTTTTATCAAACATATAATAAAGACCACTTCCTACACCTATAGTTGTATCATCTTTATTTTTATCATAATCTTTAATATACTCCCGTTTCGTATAATCTGAATTTATGCTTATCATTAAATCTTTTAATAGAAATATATTTGCTCGTGGAGAAAAACTATACTGATTTAATAAATCTCTATCAAGATAATTTATTATGGTATAACTTAAAGGTAAATATAAATTATAACCATCATCTACATATCCTGCACCTAATTCCATTTTAGCTAAAGAGATATTATAATAACTTTCATCAAAATTATGCTGGTGATAAATATTAAGTCCTGCTTTAAAATACCAATTATCGCTATTAGTAAGGCTATCTGTATAACCAATATCACCATTAAATCTTATAAATGTTGTAGAGATTACATCTTTATTTCCTGTTGAGCCATAATAATTATCCAAAATATCTCCACCAGGATTAATATTGATATTACTATCATACCCAATATCCACAGAAAGAGAACTCTTTAAAGAGCTTTTACTTGCCATCTCTAAGCCTTTTAACTCCTCTTGAGTAAATTGATTCTTAAATTCTTTCATCATATCAATTACTAATTTATCTCTTGATGTATCTTGATACAGTTTTACCAAAGATTCTCTTGCCTTGACATTATTCTCTTGCAACATAAGAACTCTTTCATAAGCACTCATAGCCTCATCTTGTAGACCAAGTGCATTTGCACTATCTGCCCATATCAAATGTAACAATGGATTACCATATTCATTAGTAGAACTCTTTGCCTCCTTGATAGCCTCTTTATATTTAAAATGATTATAAAAATCTTGTGCATCTTTAACACTTGAAAATGATAAAACACTCAATAAAACAGATAATAATAAGATTCTCATCTTTCTCTCCAATTATATTATATATTCTATATATTAACTATATTCTGCTTTTAATCTTTTTAAAAAATCAAAAACTCTCTTTTGATATACTTTATCATCTTTATCTTCTATACAAGTAATAAAGGTTTCTAGCAGGTCTAAATTTATCTTTTTGGCAAACTCCTTGGTCTCTTTTATCTCTTTTTCCACCACAATAAGAAGATGTTCATAATCTAAATTATTATTTATCATTATTTTATAATAATACTCATGAACTGTATCTCGTAATAGCTCAGCCTTTATTTTATTATCACTATAAATTAAATTTGATATTTTCTCTAGTATCTCCTGTTTACAATTATTAAAATCCCTATCTGTTGCTATCATAAGGGTTATTGTTTTTGCTCTAAATTCAAGAGAATTACTATTAACAAGACACCATCTAAACATATTTTTAAGTCTCTTTTTTATAGTTTTAACCATTATTTATCCTCCTATTTTATTTTTTAACATAATTTTAACAAAATTATTATATATTTCATAAAAAATTGGATGATAAATGAGTCATATAGAGTTATATATTATATTTTCAACAGCATTTGTTGCAAGTATTGGTCATTGTATAGGAATGTGTGGGGGTATTGTGATTGCTTATAGTTCAAGTAAAATAGATTCTAATTCCCCTTGGAAAACACAAAGCATTGCACATCTTGCGTATAATATAGGAAGAGTAACAACTTATATCTTTATAGGTATAAGTTTTGGTTTGATGGGACAAGTTATCGGATTTACTCCAACAACCAAAGGGATATTATTTATATTTACAGGTATTTTAATGATATTAGCTGGAATATCTCTTGTTGGTGGAAGTAAGTTTTTGACCTCTGCTGAGTTTTCTATCTCAAAAAACAGATGGTATAGAGAAAATTTTACAAAACTTATTATGAGTAAGTCTCTTTGGAGTTTTTATCTTTTGGGTATATTAAATGGTATGATACCTTGTGGGCTGGTTATATCTTTTGCTATTTTTGCAGCTTCAAGTGCTTCTGCTCTTTGGGGTGGTATTATTATGGCAGTATTTGGATTAGCCACCATTCCAACTATGTTTTTATTAGCCTCTTTTACAAAAGTATTACAAAATGGAGCATTTAGAAATAGTATGATGAAAATAGCATCTATGCTGGTAATCGCCTATGGTATATATACTTTATATAAAGGTTATTTATATATTACTAACCCCATAGAGACTCAAAGAAGTGTTGATAATATGAATGAGGGAAGTATCCGAAGCAAGGTAGAAGGTAAGTGTGGTGGGATGAAATGTGAACCAGGAAAGTGTGGCTAAATAGTATTTATTAGTTTTTATAAACTAAAATATAAGTAATACTTAATTCTAAGTAAGAGTAATTTTATCTTATTTAAGATATGATTTCAATATAAAATAATTTAGGAGAAAGAAATGAATTTAATTCCAGAAATGGCAGAAACAGTAGAAGTAAATGGAGCAACAGTTGCATTTGTAAAATATGAAGAAGATGGTGTGGTTGTTTATCAGTTTGATAGTAGTAAAGCAGGTCATCCAGAGCCTATGATTAATGCTATGAGTGGACTACAACTTATTAAAAATAATGAAAGATTAGTTATGATTAATTCAAAAGCACCAATGGGACTTTTCCCAAAAATAGAAGCTGATTTTAATTTTCAAGTTTCAGAATTAGAAGATGGTAGATTTAAAATTATCTTTACAAAAAAAGGTGCTAACGATACAAGTACAGATTTTAATGATACAGGTTGTGGTGGTGGAGGATGTAGCTAATTATGGCTGTTTCACAAGATTTTGCACCACCATTTAAATTAATAGCACCTTATTTTATCATAGGTGTTATCTTTTTTGTAATTAGTGTTGTTTTGCTATTTGGATTTGATATATCAAGTCTAAATAGTATGGATAGTAACACTTTAGCTTGGGTTCATCTATTTTTATTAGGCTTCGTGATGATGGTAATTTTTGGTGCAATGGCTCAATTAGTCCCCGTTGTTCTTGAAGTTGGACATTTTGCAGTTGATTTGTATTATATAATATATCCTCTACTTTTGATTGGTACAATACTTATGGCATTTGGATTTTTATTATCTCCTGCTTTACTCCCTTATGGTGGAATAGTTGTACTTATATCTCTACTTATCTTTGTTCTTGAAACATTTCTTACTATTAAAAAAGTTAAAAAATTTAACCTTGTAATGACCACAGTTTTAGTTGCAAATACATTTTTATTTTTAGGACTTATATTTGGTATTTTAATGGCATTAGGATATGCAGGAAGTATTGATGTCAATATTATGGCTCTTTTGAGAGGGCATATATATTTGGTATTAGCAGGATATGTGGGCATTACAATTATGGGTATGAGTTTGATTTTATTACCAATGTTTTGGCTATCTCATAGTTTTAGCTGGAAACCTGTAGAATACGCTTTATGGACAATGAGTGTAGGTGTAACTTGGGTGATGTTATCATCAATTTTAGATAGTATAGTATTAGAATTTTTAGGATATGATTTGGCAATTATAGCTCTTATCTTATATTTTTATCAAATTTATCTAATCTATACCACACGTGTAAGAATGGAAAATGATATATATCTGCACTCGCTAATATTTTCATATTCTAATCTAATTATAGCTATTATTATGGGCTTAATCTATCTAATAAATCCAAATGAACATCTGCTATTAGCTATTGGTTGGACACTATTTATGGGATATATCGCATTCATTATCAATGGACATCTTTATAAAATAGTACCATTTTTGGTATGGTATCAAAGATTTTCGCCATTAATAGGCAAACAAAAAGTACCAATGTTAGCAGATATGATACCAAAAAGAAGTGCAAAGTTTCAATTTGCTTTTAGTTCTAGTGGCGTAGTGATTGCATTGATTGGTATATTATTTGGAATTGATGACCTATTTAAAGGTGGAATTAGTTTTTTATTAATTGGTAGTATTTTTATGCTAAAAGATTTAATGTTTATGATAAATTTTAAGGGATAAGAGTATTTTATATATAAAATATTATAATAGAATGATTTCAAAAGCTTAAAATAAAACTTCTAAAAAAAGTTCAGAAAGATTAATCCTTCTGAACTTCTTTAACCACATAATTATTATTAAATAATAATAAAAAGTAAAATCAAAAGAGAGAGTATGCAAAAATCATTAAAAAACACAGAGTTAAAAACCAGTTGGATATATCCTATTAATGTAAGAAATGAATTTGTTTTTAATCCATCCACAAAAGATTTTATTGTTGATGAAATTCCATTATATGAGTTTACAGGTGAAGGTGAACATCTTGTTTTAAAGGTCAGAAAAAAGGATTTAACAACTTGGGAGATGTTGGATATTATATCATCTCATTTAGGAATTAAAAAACGAGATATTGGATATGCTGGGCTAAAAGATAAAAATGCAATGACAATGCAATATATCTCTATTATGGGTAAATATGAAGAGAAATAGAGAGTTTCTCGCATAGTAAAATCAAAATAGTTGAAAAAGTTAGACATAATAATAAAATCAGGGTGGGACATCTTAAGGGAAATAAATTTCATATTCGTCTTAAAAGAGTTTTTAACATTAATAAAACTAAGCTTGAATCATCTTTGCAATGGATTAGCAATAATGGTGTACCAAACTATTTTGGTCATCAACGCTTTGGAAGAGATGGTAATAATTGGATAGATGGTAAAAAACTGATTGATGGTGAGTTAAAAATAAGAGATAGAAAAACTAAAGATTTTTTAATAAATTCATATCAAAGTTATTTATTTAATAATTGGCTTTCAAAACGAATTGAGATTAGTCTATTACTATCAGATTTTAGCGAAAAAGATAGCGAAAAAGTATTAAATCTTGAAGAAAATTCGCTAGAAGGATGTAAACAACAAGAGCAGTTTTTAAAGATTCTAAAAGGTGATTTGATGATGCATTACCCTTATGGAAGAGTTTTTGATGTGGAAGATTTACAAACAGAAGCACAAAGATTTAAAGAGCGAGATATTTCGCCAACAGGACTTTTAGCAGGAGGTAGAGTTAAAACAAGCTCATCTTATGCATGGAATATAGAAAAAAATTATGATACCAAAACAGATGCAACTGGAAGCCGACGATATGCTTGGATTTTTGTGAATGATATTGAAGGTAATTATAATGAAGATAAAAATTGGTATGAACTAAGCTTTACTTTGCCAAAAGGCTCTTATGCAACCAATGTTTTAGATGTTTTACGAGGTGGTAAATAGATAGTTTTATGCTATTTTAACAACAAATCTTCTTTAAAATCAAAAGAAAAAGCTAGGTAGCAAAATAGTACCTAGCCAAAATAATATTGTATAATTTTTTAATTTATACCACTTTTAATATATTTAATTGCATCAAATGCACTATCTTTTATAATATCTGTATCCCTTTTTAAGTCAGATTCAAATCCATAACCACAAGTTAAACCAATAGATTGTACATTAGCCTTTTTTGCACTAATCATATCCATAGGGGTATCACCTATCATCCATATATTATCTTTATTAATATTCATATTTAATCTTTCAAGTGCTTTAATAATTGGTTCAGGATGAGGTTTTGGATTTATTACATCTTCCCTACCAACAAGTGTATCAAAATATTGCATAATCCCCATATTTTCCAATAATATAACAGAAAAATGAGCTGTTTTTGTGGTTACAATGCCAAGAATTGCAAATTCACTCGCCTCAATAACTGCTTCTTTTGCACCATCTAATAGATAAGTTTTTTCTTTGTTAATCTTTCTATAATGGTTTTTATACTCAAGAACAAGATTTGTAATATGATGCTCTTTTGCACCAAGTGATTTAAACATATCTTCTAATGGATAACCAATTTGGGCTTTTATCAAGTCATCATTTGGTACTTTATAATCAAAGCATTTAAATGCAACACTAAAGCCCTCTAATATCGCATCTGTTGAATCTATCAACGTACCATCTAAGTCAAAGAGGATAATTGTATCTTTTTTTTTCAAATTTTTATTCCTTACTATTTAAATATAATCAAATTTTATCATATTTATATTCTATTTATAATTTTATCAATTTTTTAATAGTAAAATTATTTTTTATATAAGTATTAATTATAAAAAATCTTATTTTTATGAAATTAATTTATATTTAATATATTTTGTTATAAAATT
>CAYWFW010000218.1:0-3076 GCA_964457735.1 uncultured Sulfurovum sp.
GATGAATTTACCAAAAAAAAGTATAAAATGCTTAAAAAAACACACTCAAAAATAGCACCTTGGATAGTATTAAGAAGTGATGATAAATTTGCTGCTAGAAAAGAGGCAATAAAACATATCTTAAATAGTATAAAATATGAAAACAAAAATAATTCCTTGAGTTTTCAACCAGATAAAGATGTCACTATATCTGTAAAAGAGGAGCTAAGATTAATGTCAAAAGAGGGTAAATACTAATGATTATCAACAAACCAGAAGATAGATTTTATAATTTTAAAAAAGATTTTAGATCTCCATATTCAAGAGATAGAGATAAAGTTATACATTCAAGTAGTTTTAGAAGACTCGAATATAAAACTCAAGTTTTTATAAATAGTGATGGTGATTATTTTCGCACTAGACTTACTCATTCTATTGAAGTTAGTCAAATTGCAAGAACAATCTCAAAAGAGTTAAACCTAAATGACTCATTGGCAGAAGTGATAGCTTTAAGTCATGATTTAGGTCATACTCCTTTTGGGCATGTTGGTGGAGAGCAACTTGATAAAAGATTAAAAAATGATGGTTTTATAAATGGTTTTGAACATAATTTTCAATCATTTAGAGTTGTTACCTCTTTAGAAAAACGATACAAAGAGTTCGATGGGCTAAATTTAACCTATGCCACACTAGAGGGTATTTTAAAACACTCTTTACCATATAATAAAAGTTTTTTACCAAAAAGAATAGTAGAGCTTTTTAATCTTGATTATCACCCATCTTTAGAGGCGATAGTGGTAGATTTTAGCGATGAAATAGCATATATTAGTGCAGATATTGATGATGGGATAAAATATAAACTAATAGATTACAATGATTTAATCGAAAACGATATTATTCTCAACATCTTACAGAAGGTTAAAAAAGAGGGAATCAAAAAAAATCAAAAATTATTTAGAAATAGATTTATTGCATTATTAATAAGTGAATTGGTATATCAATTTTTGTCATTCTCATCTAATAATAGCTATAACACCAACAAGATACACTATAAGAGTTTAAAAAGCGATGATAAATTAGAGTTTGGGTATAGTCCTAATTTTCACAAAGAGTTAAAAAAATTAAAAAAACTACTATATCAAAAGCTATATAAACATCATCACATCACTAGAAAAATGCATTTTGGAGAGATTGTAATAGATGGATTATACAAAGCAATAACAAGCGATAACAGAATCTTGCCTATAAATATTCTTCAAGAAAACAAAAAAAGGAAGCTACATAGAAAAATAGCAGATTATATTGCCAATATGAGCGATAGATATGCAATTAAGCTATATCATGAACTATATGGATAATGTAAGCACTACCGACTAATTAAAAAATATTTATTTTATCTATATTTGTATAAAAATATGGTATAATAGATGTTTGTAATTTATAAAGGTTAAAATTTTGGGAAATTTGAATTATTTTGATATTGTAATTATTGTATTTACTGTTTTATTTGGACTCAAGGGGCTTATAAGTGGCTTTATTAAGGAGGCTTTTGGCTTTATAGGGATTATTGGTGGTGTATATATTGCTTCAAGATTAAATATCCAAGCTGGTCAAATAATTGGTAATATATTTAATATAACAAACGAGGCAACTCTTTCATTTGTTGGTTTTGTTGTTGTGGTAGTTTTTATTTGGATTGGTTCATATCTAATTGGGCAAATTGTTTCCAAAATAGTAAAATTAAGTGGACTTGGAATATTTGATAGGGTATTTGGATTTATTATTGGTGGGGGTAAAGTTTTTATGATGACTTCAATTATCATATATGCACTTGGTAATATTTCAATACTCAAAAAAGTCTTACCACAAGCGATTACCAATAGCTTAACTTATCCATTATTAAATAGCTTAGGGGCTACATTAATTAAACTAGACCCCATAAGCAATTCACAAAAAACAATTCAATCATTAGATACCAATATCCAAGAAAGTGTTAAAGAGCAGGTTGATAAAACTGTCCAAGAACTAAAAGATAAAAGCAACAATCTAAACACACAAATAGATAAATTAAAAAGTGAATTAAAAAGTGAAAATTAGTTATCAAGATTTAATAAAAGATATCAAAAAGATATTAAAACAAGAGGGGCAAAATTATACATATCAAAGGGAGATAATAATTAAAACTCTCTATCAGAGCAAAGAGCATTATACCCCAGAAGAACTACACATGAAGATAAAACTTCTTTACCCTAAAATAAAAATGGGCATAGCCACAATATATAGAACATTAAATTTACTAGAAGAACATCAAAAGGTTGATTCAATATCGTTTGGAAATGGTGGTAAAAAATTTGAATTAAATTTTAACGGACATCATGATCATATGATTTGTGATGAATGTGGTGATATTATTGAATTTTGCGATGAAACGATAGAAGAATTACAATCAAAAATAGCTAAAAAATATGGTTTTAAAATAAAAAGTCATACAATGCAACTTCATGGTATATGCTCAAAATGCAATCAAACAAAAAAGGATAAAAATTGATATTTGAATCAAATTTGGAACAACAAAAAATAAAAAAAATTCAACTCATAAGAGAACTTGGATTAAATCCATACGATAATGCAACATCAAACGATACAAAAATAGGCGAATTTTTAGAACTTAATCGCAATGTGGCATCTTTGCCCCAACAACGAGATGAAAATAAAAATTATATTATAAATGGTAGAATTAAATTTTATCGTTTGATGGGTAAAGCATCATTTATAAAAATCCAAGATGAGAGTGGTTTGCTTCAGGTATATGTTAGTAGAGATAATTTACCAGATGGTTTTTATAATAATATTTTTAAAAAGCTTATAGAGGTAGGAGATATTATAGAGGTTAGCGGATACCCATTTATTACAGGCAAAGGGGAGCTATCCCTTCATGCTCACAATATAAAACTTCTAACAAAAGCTATATCACCACTCCCTGAAAAATATCATGGGATACAAGATAAAGAACTAAGATATCGTATGCGATATTTGGATCTTATTATGAATCCTGATGTTATGAGTGTATTTCATAAAAGAAGCAAGATAATAAGCT
>CAYWFW010000219.1:0-5332 GCA_964457735.1 uncultured Sulfurovum sp.
ATCAAATACTCTTAAAAGGTGGTGGATTATTCTCTTATCCTGCTACTACTGATAAGCCTGATGGAAAACTTAGACAACTCTTTGAGGTAATTCCATTTGCTTTGGTTTATGAGAGTGCAGGGGGGAGTGCTATTGATAATATGGGTAAAAGATTATTAGAGTTAGTCCCGTCTCACCCACACGATACATCACCTTGTTTCTTTGGTTCAAATAGTGAGATAAATGCACTAAAAGATGCTTATGGAATAGATAATGTCAAATAGAATGACAGAGTGGGAGATAGCACTAGAGGATAGAACTAAAGAGCTAAAAGAGTGTCAGGTTAAAAATAATTTCAAGAGCTGTTTAGGTTGTAAGGATGTGAATAATTGCGAACTTAGAGATAGATATATTAAAGCTGTTTATGAAAGTATGAATAGTGGTGAGAGTGGAGGATTTGAGTTTTAAAATCTTTTTATATTCTCTTTTATCTCTAATATTAATGGTTATAGTTTTAAATTGGCTATATCCACTAGATATTGATAAACTTGATAAACCTCGTTCAACTATTATTTATGATAAAGATGGCGATATTTTGAGAGTTCATCTTAGTAATGATGGATTTGTCCGTTTAGTTATTCAAGATGATAAGATTACACAAGATATAAAAAATATTGTGACAAGCTATGAGGATAAATATTTTTATTCTCATTATGGAATCAATCCATTTTCAATTATAAGAGCAATATGGTTTAATTTAAATAATCAAAGAGCAATTGGAGCTTCTACAATCTCTATGCAAGTGGCAAGAATGATGTATCATAAACATCGCACACTCAAAAGTAAAATATCAGAAATTTTTAGAGCTTTTCAACTAGAATATAGATTTACTAAAGATGAGATATTAGCTTTTTATCTTAATAATACCCCTTATGGTGGGAATATTGAGGGTTTAGCATCTGCTTCTTATCTATATTTTAAACTAGATTATTCACTCTTATCAATTGCTCAAATATCATATCTTATATCTATACCAAAAAATCCAAATAAAAACTCCCCTAAAAATATAGATAGAATAGATTATCTTAAACAAAGAGTTTTAAATAGTGTAAAAAAAAGAGAGATAATTGATATAAATATAATAGATAGAGCATTAAAAGAAAACATAAAACCACAACGAACTAAACTCCCTCAGCTAGTTCCACACTTAACAACTAATATCAAAACAGGGGATAAAGTATATACAACAATAGATATAAAATTACAACAAAAAATAGAGAAATATATTAAAGATAGTGTTAAGGAGTTTAAAAAATATAATATTTTTAATGGTAGTGCAGTGGTTATTGAAAATAAAACTATGAATATTTTGGCTTATATAGGGTCTTCTGATTTTTATGATAAGTCTTATGGTGGAGAGAATGATGGTGTAGTATCAATTTTTAGCCCTGGGTCTACACTAAAACCTTTTGTTTATGCGTTGGCACTAGAGGAGGGAATTATTACACCTCTTAAAAATATATATGATATATCTTTGTATATTGCAGGGTATAAACCACAAAATTATTCAAAAAAATTTATAGGAGATATAACTATTTCATCTGCTTTGCAATATTCTATCAATACGGTAGCTGTGGAACTTGATAGATTATTACAAAACAGATCATTATATGAACTTTTACAACAAGCTAAAATAAAATCAATAGATAAAAAAAAGAATTTTTATGGAAGCTCTTTAACTTTGGGTGGATGTGGGATAACTTTACTTGATTTGGCACAACTTTATAGTGCATTAGCAAATGGTGGATATTATCAAAAAGCATCGTATCTAAAAAATCATAAAAATTCTAAGATAAAAATATTAACACAAGAATCATCTTATTTAATAGCTAATATATTATCAGATTCTCCAAGAGATAACTTTTCATCATCGTGGGAATATATTAAAAGTTCAAATAAAGTTGCATTTAAAACAGGAACATCTGCTAAAGCTAAAGATTTATTAAGCATTGGATTTACACCAAAATACACTGTAGCTGTTTGGTATGGAAATTTTAATGCAATGCCATCTAAACCAGCTTACGATAATAAAGATGATAAACCAACTGGAATTAAAATAGCATCACCAACACTTTTAAGGATATTTAAAATATTAGATGATAAAGAGTGGTTTCAAAAGCCAAAAAGCATTATCAACAAAAAAATCTGCCAAGATATAATAAAAATAGGGGAATGTAAGAACTACATAGAGGATGAAGTTATAAAGGATATTAATTTATCAACCCCTTGTAAAGTTCTTAGAGCAGAAGTTTTGGCTAAAATGATGCAAAATGGCTCAATTAAATCAATGAATAATTTATCTAATCATAGGTGTTATAAGAAATGGAAAAGCTATAAACCATTAATTACTAGCCCTATTGATAAGGGTAAATATACACATAATAAATTTATTCCTAATGAGTATAAAAAGATTAAATTTGAATGCTACTCTTTTGAGGATAATAGCACAATTTACTGGTTTATTGATAATAAAAAAATTATTAAATCAGACTCCACAAAACCGATATATCTTTATCTTAAAGAGGGAAGACATAATATAAGTTGCCTAGACCAAGCTTCTAAGATAAAAAATATAACTATTGATTCTATTGAGGAATAGGATTTTTGTATAAATAATTATAAGTATCAAAATCTTAGAGTACCCACAAAGTGATATCCTAATGCCAATGAAATAAGGGTTTTTCGGAAGTGGTGCTTTAGCTCCACCTCTCTTAAATATCTAGGTGAGGCTGAAGCCATCACTTCCGAAGAGCAGGGTAACCCTATGACTACAGTCCTAAATACTCTTTTATATCATCTACTCTATCTAATTTTTCCCAGCTAAAATCTTCATCTTCTCGTCCAAAATGTCCATAAGATGCTGTTTTTCTATAAATTGGTCTAAGTAAATCAAGAGATTCCATAATTCCTTTTGGAGTTAAATCAAATAATTCACTAACACATTGAGATATTTTTTCTTCATCAATTATAGCAGTATTATGAGTATCTACATAAATTGATACAGGTTTAGCTACACCAATAGCATAAGCAATTTGCACAGTAGCCTTATCACAAACTCCAGCACCTACCAAATTTTTAGCAATATGTCTTGTAGCATAAGCAGCACTTCTATCAACTTTTGTTGGGTCTTTACCACTAAATGCACCACCACCATGAGGACAACTACCACCATAAGTATCAACAATGATTTTTCTACCAGTTAATCCTGCATCACCTTGAGGACCACCAATTACAAATCTTCCTGTTGGATTGATATGGTAAGTTATATCATCATTCATTAAATACTTAGGAATAACTGCTTTTATAACCTCTTCTAAAACTGCCTCTTGAAC
This sequence comes from uncultured Sulfurovum sp., assembly GCA_964457735.1. Taxonomy (GTDB): domain Bacteria; phylum Campylobacterota; class Campylobacteria; order Campylobacterales; family Sulfurovaceae; genus FS08-3. The sequence goes on from CAYWFW010000219.1 coordinate 3,372, forward strand.
TGTTTCTAAAGTTACATTATCGTGATGTTGAGTAGATACTACAATTGTATCAATTGAAACAGGCTTTCCATCTACATATTTTACACTCACTTGTGCTTTTCCATCGGGTCGTAAAAATGGAACTGTTCCATCTTTTCTTACTTGTGCTAATTTTGCTGTAATTTTATGTGCCAATGATATTGGTAAAGGCATAAGTTCGGGAGTTTCATTACAAGCATAACCAAACATTAACCCTTGGTCACCTGCACCAATCTCTCCACTCTCTTTATCTACTCCTTGATTAATATCAGGACTTTGTTCTCCAATTCCATTAAGAACTCCGGCACTTCTATAATCAAATCCATAATTAGAATCAGTATAACCTATCTCTCTAATAACATCTCTTGCAATATCTTGCATTGGAACATAAGTATGTGTCTTTAATTCTCCCGCGATAATACAAAAACCATTACTTAAAAGTGTTTCACATGCGACTCTTGCATTTTTATCATTTTTAATTATATAATCAAGTATCGCATCAGAGATTTGATCGGCCATCTTATCTGGGTGTCCCTCTGTTACAGATTCACTTGTAAAAATATACTCTTTTGTCATATTCATCCTTAAATTTATTTCTTAAATAATACTATATTAATATTAATTTTAATTAAATAAATCGGCTAAAGCACTAGTATCTTTTGTTTTTTGATTATCTTTAAACTCTTTTAATTTAGTTTGTGCAGAACGATCAGAAATTCCTGCTACTTCATTTAATTCTATATTAAATCCTGTAAGCATAGAAGCTAATCTAATATTAATACCATTTTTACCAATAGCTTTTGCTTTTTGATCTCCTGTAATATTTATAATAGCTTTTTTACCATCAATTTTAACACTCTTTATAATAGCAGGACTTAAAGCTCTTGTAATATAAACTTCGGGAATAGGAGAATATTCTAAGCAATCGATATTTTCATTACTTAGTTCTTTACTTACAGAATTAATTCTAACCCCTTTTACTCCAACTGCGGCACCAATAGCATCAATATTCATATGGTCTGTTTTCAGTGAAATTTTAGCTCTTTCTCCTGGTATTCTAGCAGAATTTATAATTTCAACTGTCCCATCTTCAATTTCAATAACCTCTTTTGCCATTAATTTTTCTAAGAATTTTGGTGCTGTTCTAGTAAGTTCTAAAATTAATCCATATTCTGGATCAATTGATACATATCTAAGTAGTGCCTTAATTGTATCACCTCTTTTGAATTTTTCACCTTTAATTCTATTTCTTTGAGTAAGTAATCCTTTTAATTCTCCAATTTCAATAAAAGTATTATTATTGGTATCTACACGATTTACTGTGCCAATTAAAATAGTGCCTATTTTTGCTTTATAACTTTCAAATATACTCTTTTCTATTCGTCTTTGAATATGATATTCTAATTCTTTAAATAAAAAAGATGAGGCAGTTCGTCCATAATCTTCTAAGACTATTTCTGATTTTAATTTATCTCCGACTTCAATAGAATCATCATACTCTTTTGCTTGAATTAAATTTAAAAAACTATCTATATCTTCTGGAGCTATCTCTATACTATCATCTATAACAGAGACTATTTTATATAAATTATATATTTTTTTATCTCTATCTATTACAACTTCAAAGTTACCATTTGGATTATTAGTAACTCTCTTAGCTGTATTAATAAGTGCCTCTTTAAAGCCATCAATAGCCTCTTCTGTTGATATACCTTTCTCAAGTGCTATTGCTTCAACAATATCTAATATTTTTTCCAAAATGATTTCCTTTGTAAGTCTATTATAATTCATACTAACTAATAACCATCACAAAAATATAACAAAATTGTAAATTTAGTTAGTAGAGAAGTTTTTATCTTGAAGAATTGAATTATAACAATATAATGCTTTAAAGAAGTTGAAATTTTTGTTAAAAATAGGATATAAATAGAATTTTATACCCT
>CAYWFW010000220.1:0-2903 GCA_964457735.1 uncultured Sulfurovum sp.
AAGACCAAAAAGTGGATTTAAAAATACATATTGTAGATTGTGGTGGGAAAAACCTGCACCAACTATAACTAGAAATTTAAGTACTCCGTCATCTTCAAGGTGTATTCATCCAAAAGCACCACGACCATTAACAACAAGAGAGGGAGCAAGGATACAATGTTTTCCTGATAATTATATGTTCTATGGTTCAAGAAGTTCAAAAAATTTACAAATAGGAAATGCAGTACCCACATTTTTATCAATAGCACTAAAAGAGTCAATTAAACAACATTTAAAATAAAAAATAGGAAATAAAATGAAAAACTTTACAATATTTGGAAATCCAGTATCGCATTCAAAATCTCCACTAATGCACAATTTAACATTTAAAGGGCTAGGAGTTGATGCAGAGTATTCTAAAACTCTATTAGAGGATGGTAGTTTAATAAAAGAGAAGTTTCAAGAGCTTGATTTAACAGGAGCTAATGTTACAGTCCCTCATAAAGAGGAGGCATTTAAGGCTTGTGATAAGTTGGATAGTTTTGCACAAAAAGTTGGAGTTGTAAATACGATAGTGCAAAAAAATGGAAAGCTTTATGGATATAATACCGATGCTCCTGGGTTCTTAAAAGCAGTTTTACTTTTTAATCAAGATATAAAAACAGTTCTTATTATTGGAGCAGGAGGAACAGCAAAAGCAATATCTGTGGTATTAAGAGATGAGGGTTATGATGTTGAGATTTTAAATCGTAGTAGTGCCAGATTAGAAAGTTTTAAGCAAAAAGATTTTAAAACGTATACTTTTGATAGTTTTGAGCAAAAAAAATATGATTTGATTGTAAATTCTACAAGTGCTGGGCTTCAAGATGAGTATCTTCCTGCTCCAAAAGAGATTTTAACACAAGTTTTATCATCTGCAAAGAGTTCTATAGATGTGATTTATGGTAAAGAAACACCATATCTAAAGCTTTCAAAAGAGTATAATCTGCCAACAAAAGATGGTTCGGATATGTTACTTTATCAAGGAGTTATCGCATTTGAAAAATTTACTAATCATAAATATAGTTTTAATGAGATTGAAAATTTTATGAAAGAGGCTTTTATATAAAGATCTGATGTTACGCACTTTGTATAAACATTTATAATTATCTATATTTTAGAGTACCCACAAGGGGATACCCTAATGCCAATGAAATAAGAATTTTTAATATAATATTTTGGTGGGTTTCACCCACCATTATTTTGCTTATTTCATTGGTATTGGGGCAATCCCTTCAATTTTAAAAATAATCTAAATATGCGTAACATCAGAGGATAAATGTAGATTTAATATAACGAAAATAGAAGAGTATAATATATTAAATCTTTAAGACCACAATAGAGAAATAGAGAGTTTAACTTAACATCTCTATCATCTTTTTTGCTTCATCTAAACTACTGTCTAGCTTATAAGCTTTTTGATACATAGTTAAAGCCTCTTCTAAATTTTTCATATCATATAATGTATTTGCATAATTGAAATAGTGAGGGGCATACTCATCATCTAGTTTTATAGAGATTTTATGATATGTGATTGCTTGAGTTCTTAAAGAGAGTTTATTATAACAGTTTGCTAATATTGCATAAGCCATATCATCATCTTTATCTAGTTTAATAATATTTTCATATAAATCTTTTGCCTCTTCATACTCCTTTAACTGCATCAAAACAGAACCATACTTACCTAATGTTTCTATATTATTCTTATCAACAATCAACGCACTTTGTAATGCTTTTTTTGCCTCATCAAAATCTTTTTTCTCTATTGCCTCATCTGCTAAACTAGTTAGCTCCTCAAAACGACTTGGTTTAACAACTGGTCTTTGAAAACTTCTACCCATATTACTAATGCTACCAATCTGCTCATCTTCCCTTTTAGCCTCAAAATCTACACCTCTTTTTGGATAATTACCAGAAAAAAGTTGTTTAAAAAAGCTATAAAATATGCTTAGTGTTAATAGTAATAAAAGAAACTGAAATATTGTCATATATTCTCCAATAAAATAATTCCTTATGATAGACTAATTGAGCTTAAATTCTGATGGATGTAAAATAAAAATGATCATATAATATTAATTGGTTTTTATATCTAAAAATTATATATACATATTCCTTTTTTAATCTTACCCTATTCTACCATTAAATTCTAAATCTAATTTTAATTGTAATTTACTAATATCATCTCCTAAAATCCTTTTTACATCTTTTGGAGTATGCTTTTTACGTGAATAAAAGCCAAAATTTATCATCTCATTTGTTGTTCCATTTTGATTAGATACACTTACATATCTAAAGTCTCCATACATTAAATCCCTATTATGAAAACGAATTACATTTATATCTCTCTCATTATGAGATATTTTAAAAATAAAACTTTGATATTGCCCTATTCGTAAAATTCCCTTATCTCCAAATTCATCAATAACAGTATAATCATTCTTAATTGTTGTTTTAGTTATGCTAACTCCATCTTGTGAGGTTATTCCATTTAAATTACTAGGATATATATGTGCATAAAAATCTCCTTGTAATTTTTCAAAAATTATTTTATTAGGATTATTAAACATATTATTAAGCATATTATTTAATCTAGTTTGTCCTACCTGTTTATCAAATTTCTTATCTCTATAGTTATTAATAACCTTATCCATCTCATCTATTGATAAATTATTATCAAAGACTTCAACTGGTATATCAAAATGCTTCTCCAAACTTTCCATATGTACGATACGCAGGTTACTTGAATTATTTGGATTTTTAAATCCACTAATTTTAGATGCATTCTTAAATCCAAAAGCATTTGCAATATCTGTAGCAGATTTAATATATTTATCCACAATAAAATCAATTTTACGGGTCAGGCGTTGAATATGCACTTTTATAGT
>CAYWFW010000221.1:0-7297 GCA_964457735.1 uncultured Sulfurovum sp.
TTTAATAATGATTTTTAAACTATCTCTCATCTGAAGTGCAACACCTGTATCAACTGCATCACTTGAAGTCATTCCATAATGAAACCATCTACTCTCATCTCCTAAAGATTCACTTACACTTGTATTAAAAGCGATTAAATCGTGTTTGGTAATAGCCTCTATCTCTTCTATTCTTTCAACTGAAAAAGAGGCATTTTTTACAATCTTATCTGCATCTTCTTGAGGTATTTTACCTAACTTTGCCCATGCTTTTACTGCTGCTTTTTCAACCTCTAACCATGCTGCATATCTTGCCTGTTGTGTCCAATTATCACTCATCTCTTTTCGTGCGTATCTCTCTACCATCTTATTTTTCCTATTTTTATGTTAATATTTCAATTCAGATAATACCAAATTAGCAGTTATATAGAGGTAAAAATGCCATTTGTAAAGAATAAATTTAATATAGAAAAGCCCATAATGGCTTTTTTATTTGTGATGAAAGCTCTAAATTTTCGTCAAGGACAGGCTCAAAGCCATATTGCAAGGGGAAGACTTTGGATAGATGGAATATCAATGGTTCAAAATAATAGAATTATTAGTGGAGATATTGAACTAATATACTTTGAAGCATCAGGAAGAGGAAATAAACCTATATTTGAAAATAAAGATTTTATGCTTTTTGATAAGCCTTCAGGGGTGTTAGTTCATCCTCGCACTATGCTAACACCCTACTCTATGCTTGATGAAGTAAGAACTTATGGTGGTCAAAATGCCAATGGATGTCATCGTATAGATATGGAAACATCAGGTCTTTTTTTGGCTAGTACTAATAAAACATCAGAAACCACATTAAAAGGTTTATTTCAAGATAGAAATATAAGAAAATCTTATCTTGCTTGGGTGGATGGAGAGTTTAAAAACAACCTTGAGATAGATGCTCCAATCAAAAACAGAACAAAGGATTGCACTATAAAAACTAAGCATAAAGTTCTGATTGATTCATCAGGCAAAAGTGCAAAGACATCCTTTAAGCCACTTTTTTATAATAAAGAGCTTAATGCTACACTAGTTGAGTGTTTTCCTCATACAGGAAGAACACACCAAATACGTGTACATTTGTTTCATGTGAAACATTCTATCATAGGTGACCCACTATATGGTAGTAGCTATGAAGCTGGTGATATTTACCTAAATGGAGATATGACAAAAGAGCAAAGAGAGACGGAAACAGGGGCAAGTAGACTACTTTTACATGCATATAGTCTAATATTTAATTATAAGAATAACAAATATATCCTCTATTCTAAAGTTGATTTTAGAGAAATGGAAAAGTTGATTATAAGTAAAGATATAAGAAAGTTTAATAGGTAAAAAATGTTATAATTCTAAAATAAAAAGGATAAAAATTGAGAAAAATATTTAAACTAGAAGAAAATAATAAAAATAGAGACAGAACACTAGAATCTGTTAAAAATGAGATTAGAAAATATCTAAAAAGAGAAAGAAGAAAAAAATTATCAGATACCTCTACAATGTTTTGGGATTTTGATTGTAAATTTGGGAAAAATAAAGATGATGCAAATGTTATTGAAATTACAGAGATAACAAAATTATTAGATATTACTGCTAAAGAGAATTGGCAAGAGTGTTATGTTGAAATTTTGGCAAAAGAGGTTGCTAAGCCTATTAAAGAAGAAACTGTAGTAGAAACAGAGAATATAGAATAAAAAATGATAAATACTCAAAAGTATAAGATTTTATAAATTAGAACTTGATTTTGAGAAATTTTTTAGGAGATTTTGTATATAGAAATCTCCAATTATTAGATTTTTACGGCAAAAAAACATTAGTAGGGTGGGTGAAACCCACCATTATATTGCTTATTTCATTGGTATTGGGGCAATCCCTTGAATTTTAAAAATAATCTAAATATGCCTAACATCAGGGATAATTAAAATCCTAGGGCATCTATCTCACCTTTATTACAACTACTTTTGACCTTTTGACCTTTTTTTAATAAAGTTGATAGAGTTCCATCTCCACCTCCAATATTTAACCAAAGTGCTATAATTAATCCATTTTTACATCTCATATCTACACTTTCACCTGTACCAATTCCAAATTCTTTATCAAAAATCTTACGAATATCTTTTATATTAACTGTTTGATTGATATTATTGGCAAAAAATTCTCCAACCTTAGAGTAATTTATCTCTTGTAGTAACTCCATAGATTTACTATAATATTCATCTGCATTAGTACCATAGCAAGTTCCATGCTTTATCCATTCATGACGATGTAAATAAGATTGATACCCAGCCATCAAAACTTCCAATTTACCTCTAGTTTTTGGGCTTAATCTCAACTCTTTAAGCTTACTCCACTGCTTATTTTTATCTTTACCTATCTCTTTTTTATCAACATCACAATATTGATTATTACGAGGTTGAGGCCATAAACCATGAAGTAAAAATTCTCTGGAGCCAAAGTGATTTTCATCTCTATCTATACACTCTTGTCTTCTTTGATGAGTTTGACAAAAGGCATTTTGCCAACTTATTGCCAAAAGATTTTGAGTACTTATTTTTTGCTTTATTGAGGTTTTATCTATAGGCTTATATACTTTTTCATGTCCCTTAGAATCAATAACAATTATCACTTTATTTGTAACAATCTCCTTTTTATAAAAACAATCACTATCTACCCATCTTTGTCTTAAATCTGATTCTGCCATATTGTCAATTAAAATCATTACTTGAGATTCTCTATGTTCTAAAATTCTATAAACATAACCTGTTTTAATTGATATATTATTTTTATTTTTTGTATGTTTCATATTATTAAATGCTTTACAATCTTTGATAGCTTCTCTTTCTATCTCTAATTGTTTCCCTGCCATACTAACTGTAGGTAATAATGTTACCATTAAAAATATAATAATTTTATTAATCTCATTTTTCATCTTCACTCCTAGCATCATAAATAAACCATCCCAAACCAACTCCCACTACTATTACTATAAATAGAAACATCGCTTCATCTATTGTTGTCATTAATTATCCTTATTTTGCTCTCTAAGTTGCCCACAAGCGGCCGAAATATCTAACCCTTTAGACTCTCTAATAGTACAGTGCAATCCTCTACTTGTAAGATACTCCTGAAACTTATCCATATCCTCTTTTGATGGTCTTTTAAACTCTGTATTATCATAAGGGTTAAAATATATTAGATTTACTTTTGCTTTAATTCCATCAAGAATTTTTAAGAGTTTTTTTGCAGATGCCAAATCATCATTCAAATCTTTCATCACAAGATACTCAAACATAACTCTTTTTCGGCTATTAATTGGAAACTCTTTGACTACATCTATAATTGATTGAATATTATAAGCTTTATTAATTGGCATTAATCTCTCTCTTAGTTTATCATCAACTGCGTGAAGTGAGATTGCTAAATTTATACCTAAATCAAGCTTACCTAATCTTGCTATTTTGGTACTAAGTCCTGATGTTGAGATTGTTTGGCGATGTGGAGATATATCCATTCCATCACTATCTGAAAATATCTTAATTGATTTTACTACATTATTAAAATTATCTAATGGCTCACCCATTCCCATATATACAATATTTAGTTTTCTATTTGCATCTATATTATTATCTTTTTTAATCATCAATAGTTGAGATACAATCTCTCCTGCACTAAGGTCGCGTATAAATCCACTCTTGGCAGTTAAACAAAAAGCACAACCAACCTTACATCCAACTTGGCAAGAGATACAAACTGTATATTTGGCTTGATGTTTTATCCCTCCATCATCATAAAACTGCTCTTTTTTCATCAACAACAGCACAGCCTCAACTGTATGTCCATCATGAAGCCTAAAAAGATATTTACGACTTCCATCGCTACTATCTTGAACCAAAATCTGTTTTAGAGGATTAATATTATACCTATTATTTAAATCCTCTTTCATAGTTTTTGGTAGATTTTTCATATCATCAAAACTATCTACATACTTATGATAAATCCAATTATAAATCTGTTTGACTCTAAATGATGGTTTAATACTCTCTTTTAACTCATCTTGAGTAAAATCCTCTATTGATGGTTTCAAATTAGTCCTTTTTTATTTTATTATAACATAAATTATAAAACTGTTTCAAGAAAAAATATGCTTTATACAAATAAGAGATGGTTAATTATTATATTATTGTTAATCCAAATGATACCATAGCCAAACTAATATAGCCGAGGTCACTTGACCCCTACCGTACTATCTAATTGTATCCATTTTAAAAGAATGGATAAGTGGTAATTTTGAGTTTTTACGACACATACAGTAGCTAAAAATTTATACTTTTAATTTTGTCTTTAATATATTAATATCTAATTTATCTCCTAAATTATAACACTTATAATTACTATCGTGCTTATAAGATTCAAATACAAAAGGGGTAGAACCGTTATCCTTAATTAAAGAAACAATCATATCTTCTCTATTTACAAAAAAGTTTGCATCAAATAAGACAAAATCGTAATCTATATTTTTAATATCATTTATAAAGTTCTCCTCTCTATGAACAACATGCACACTATATCCATTTTTTGATAATATTGATGTAAATATCTTCTCTAATAATCTATTATGTTTATATAATAAAATATTATATTCTTTGGTCTCAACTATCTTTTTTACCTCTTTAATCTCTTTGGTATCACTCTCTACTGCCACAGTTTTTTTATTAAAATAACTTGCAATTAGTTTTTTAAGTCTTTCAATATTAATAGGTTTTGATAGATAATTATCCATTCCTGCTTCAAGATATATCTCTCTATCTCCTGCTAATGCGTTGGCTGTTAAAGCAATAATAGGAATATGTTTTTTATCCTCTCTTTGTTCAAAAAGAATTATCTCTTTTGTGGATTCAATTCCACCCATAATAGGCATTTGAATATCCATAAATATAATATCATAATCATTCTCTTTTCTTAAATCAAGAGCCTCTTTACCATCATTAGCCAATGTAATATTAAAACCAAAATTTGTTAAAATATGTTTAATTAGCTTTTGATTTATAATATTATCTTCTGCAACAAGAGCATTTACATTCTCAAATATAGCTTCATTAATATGATGCTTATTAGCTTCTCTTTTTTGAGTTGATTTTCTATATACATTATCAAGAGCATTGATTGTTTTGGTTAAATTAAGAGGTTTATATATTATATTATTAACTTTATCTTCTATTGTAGCATCTAAATGAAATTTAAACTTCATATCCAAAAGAAGGATTACCTTTGTCTTAAGTTTTAATAACTTATCTAATTTATCTTTACTTTGATAATATTTATAATCAAAAAATAAAATATCAGGTAGGTTTTCTAGATTTATTATCTCATAAAAATTATATTTAGTTACTTTTGCATTAGAATATGATGCGTACCTATCTATATTGGTAGATATTTGACTATTTTGGTCATCATGCGAGAGTATTCCAACAGTAGATAGCTTCATATCCAACTTCTCTACAGCCTTCAGATTTTCTATCTCTTCAAAATTTAGAGTAAAAAAGAAAGTTGTCCCTTTACCCTCCTCAGAAGATATATCAAGTTTTCCACCCATTAAAGATACAAAATTACTAGATATTGCAAGACCAAGACCTGTTCCACCAAATTTTCTGCTAGTACTTGAATCTGCTTGTGAAAATGCCTCAAAAATTTTATTCTGTTGTTCTTGTGTAATCCCTATTCCAGAATCTCTAACAGAAAATTTAATTGATATGTTTTTATTGTCTTGTTTTACTTTTTCTATCAGAATATCTATATAACCACCAGAATCTGTAAATTTAATAGCATTACTCAGCAAATTAATAATAATTTGTGAAATTTTGGTGGGGTCACCAATTATCATATCTGGTATAGTTGGGTCTATATATATATTTAGTTCAATATTTTTTTGCGTAGCTTTTGCTCCATAAGATTCAATTGCTGATTCAAATTTTTCAAGAACATTAAATGCAATCTCCTCTAATTCAACTTTTCCAGCATTAATTTTAGATAAATCAAGAATATCATTTACAATCGTTAATAGGTGTTCTGAACTATTTTCAATAATAATCATAAAATCTTCTTGCTCTTTTGTTAAGGTTGTATCTTTTAATAATTGAGTAAAACCAACAATTCCATTAAGAGGGGTTCTTATCTCATGGGACATATTTGCCAAAAACAAATCTTTTGCTTGATTTGATTCTTTAATTACATCAGCTAGAAATTTATAAATAGCATTAGTATCTCTATTTTTAATAATAGTTTTTAGCTCTTTTTTTCTACTTTTACTTAAATCAAACTCAATATCTTTAAGTGTATTTTCTAACATCTTTTTATCTCTTGTCATATGATAAAAGATTATAAATAAAATTATCAAAAGAACCAAAAAGAATAGAGAAAGAATAGTGTAATTAACAACTCTATCTTGTTGTTTAAATTTACTATTTTCAAAATATATATTAGCCTTATCTATTATTTTATTTTGAATAAATTTTATTCTATCTATTTTGGTTCTAAATGTTTTTAAATAAGTGGTAGTTGATATAGGATAAACTCCTGTTTGAGAATTTAATAATATTGTTACCCTTTGTGCTTCTCTAGCATTTCTTAATGTCAAAAGGTCACTCTCTTTTAGCTGATTTGATTGAGGTAGCGTATCTTTTGCCACAATTTTATCCCATAGCATTAACTGAGAATCACTTATCTTGCTGGAAGTTGTTAATATAAAAGATATAAAAGTAGCCTCTTTAGTAAGATTCTCTTTAAATTTAGAAAATTCAATATAACTTTTTAAATTTATTTTGATATTTAAATCAAATCTATCAGATAATTTTGTCATATTACTAATAATTAGTTTAACAATTTTAGTATGATAATTTCCCCAAAAAATACTTTCATAATCAGAACTCATAATATCAACTTTTGTTCTAATATAGTTTATATTATTTTCTAAATCTTCTAATTTTATCTTATCCTCTAAAAACTTTAAATTACTATTTAAAAACATATTTAAATCTTGAATTTCTCCATCAACAATCACTCTATCTTCTCTTAAGCTCTTTAGGTTTGATTTGCCCTTAGTTGCAAGATATAAAGCACTGTCTAACTTCTCACTCTCTATATCATTTAAAAGTTTATCTAGCCTTTTAATAAAACTGATAATTTGATAACTATTTCTATCCTCTTTATACTTCTCATACTCAGTATAAGTATTGTATGAGATTATAAAAAAGATTGCTAAAACAATCAATATAATTATAATATA
>CAYWFW010000222.1:0-6590 GCA_964457735.1 uncultured Sulfurovum sp.
TGGATAAAATACATAATCAAAATTATGGAGATTTTATGAATATATTTAAAATACTATCAATTTCACTAATATTTTATTCATCTGCTTTTACTTCAGACTCTTTTATAAAGTATGATGATTTATGTGAAAAGATTGATACACAAGAGTGTGTTAATGATATTAAGCAAATTAAAAATCTACAAATTGCCCTAAATTCAGATAAAAATTTAAAAATTAAACTTAAAGTTGATGGGAAATGGGGAGATAATACAAAAAATGCTGTATTAAAATTTCAAGAATATTATAAGATAACTCCAGTTGCTGGATATGTTGGAACTAAAACAAAAAGACAATTAGATAAAATTACTAAGAAAAAGATTAAAACCAAAAAGAAATTAAGACAATCAAAAATTAAATCCTATGCAGATTTTAGAAAAAAAATTAATTTAAGAAGAAGCTTTAGAGTTTTTCAAGATAAAAAACTTTTGGCTAAAGCAAATTCCCATAATACAAAAATTAAAATAGGTATTAGTGAACAAAGAATAAGACTTTATGTTAATAATAAAGTTGCTTTATGTTCACCTTGTACAACTGGAGCAAAAAGAAAGCTTGAGCCAAATACAAGAACCATTAGAGATAAAAGAACACCAAAAGGGACATTTAGAATAAAAGAAAAAATTGCAAACAAGCATTCAACAATCTTTGGAAAATTTTATAAAAATGGAAAAATGGTTTATAAAGGTGATAGAAGAAAATATAAAGGTGGCAATGCAAAATATGTAGGTGCATCTTTAAGAAATTGGATGAGACTAACAAGTGGTGGGATTGGGCTTCATGCGAGTAAATATGTAAAAAGAAACCCAGGAACAAATGGATGTATAAGACTTCCATTTAAAGTAGCAAGTACAATTTTTTCTAAAGTAAACAGAGGAACACAAGTTAGCATTGTTAATTAAGATAAAATATTGAAAATAAAAAGTTTATATATCTCATCATCACAAACTGGCACAATCGTTATAACGATGGGGATAATGGAGATATTAAAAAGAAATTTACATCGTATAGCTTTTTTTAGACCAATTATTAAAGGGGAAAATAAAATAGAAAATAATATAAATTTTATGATAAAACACTTTAAGTTGGATTTAAAATATCAAGATGCCTTTGTATATCAAATTGATGAATTTGAGGATTTAATTGCACAAGATAAAACAGATGAGATTATAGAAAATATTATTCAAAAATATAACTATCTTGAGCAAAATTACGATTTTGTACTTATTCAAGGTTTATCCTCGTTTAAACAATTTTTAAATTATAATATAAATTATCTGATTGCCAAAAATTTAAATAGTGGTTTTATTAATGTTATTAATGCTAAAGATAAGGTGATAAAAGATATTCAAAGAGATATTGAATTTGAAAATAGAGCAATTTTACAAATAGGTTGTAACTATTTTGGCTCATTTATCGCTAGAGTTAATCTTGATAGAATAGAAGATTTTCAGATTTTAAAAGATGATAATATTTTTATAATACCTGAAATTCAAGAGTTAAATCTTCCCACTGTTAATGATGTTATAAAAGAACTTGATGCTCAATTAATTTTAGGAAATAAAAAACAATTAAATACCATTATAACACAAAATAAAGTGGTAGCTATGAATATAGAACACTTTTTGGCTTATATAAAAGAGGGGGATTTAATCATAACATCAGGAGATAGAACAGATGTTATCTTAGGAGCAATTAGTGCAAATTATTCAAAAAATTATCCTTCAATATCTGCTATTTTGCTTACTAGTGGATTAGCGTTAGATAAAATATTTTTAGAGCTTTTAAACTCTCTTACACAATTTAGAATTCCTATATTAAGCGTTTCTACAGACACTTATGATACTGTTTTTAATCTTCAAAAAGTAAAAGCAAGACTATCTCATACAAATCATAGAAAAATTGCTTTAGCGATTGGAACTTTTAATAAATATGTCAATAGTGATATATTAGAAAGTTTAATTGATACAGATTGTTCTGATATTTTGACTCCATTAATGTTTAAATATCGTTTGTTTCAAAAAGCAAGAGAAAATATAAAAACTATTGTTCTTCCAGAAAGTGGTGATGAAAGAATTTTAAGAGCAAGTGAGATTATAATCAGAAGTAGAGTTGCTAAAATTATTTTATTAGGAGATAAAAATCAAATCATAAAACACTCAAAATCGATAGGTTTAGATATTTCAAAAGCAACTATAGTTAATCCTAATGATTCATATTTAATAAAAAAATATGGAAAAATCTTATATAATTTACGTAAAGATAGAGGATTATCATTGGATATGGCTCTTGATTTGATAACACATTTTAATTATTTTGCAACAATAATGGTTAAAAATGGGGATGCAGATGGTATGGTATCTGGAGCAGTGCATACAACGGCTGATACAATTCGTCCAGCTCTTCAGATTATCAAAACAAAACCTAATATATCAATTGTTTCAAGCTTGTTTTTTATGTCTATGGATACAAAAGTATTAATATATGCAGATTGTGCAATCAATCAAAATCCATCACCAGAGGAGTTAGCTCAAATAGCTCTCTCATCAGTATCAACTGCTTTATCTTTTGGAATTGATATAAAAATTGCAATGTTATCTTATTCCACTGGGGAATCAGGAAGTGGCTTGGATGTTGATAAAGTGGTTAAAGCGACACAAATTATTAAAAAATTAAATCCCAATTTATTGATAGATGGACCAATTCAATATGATGCTGCCATTGATCCAACTGTAGCCATTAAAAAACTCCCTAATAGTGCAGTAGCAGGGGAAGCAACAATATTAATATTTCCAGATTTAAATACAGGAAACAATACCTATAAAGCAGTACAAAGAAACTCTAATGCAATAGCAATTGGTCCAATTTTGCAAGGTTTAAATAATCCAATAAACGACCTTTCAAGAGGATGTAAGGTTGAAGATATTGTAAATACAGTAGCAATTACTGCAATACAAGCAGAAAATAATAAAAATTAAAATATCTTTAATAACTTTTAGATATAATTTCATTACAAACTTTGATCTCTAGTAGGGATACGCAAGCCGAATGGGTCAAAAGATGTGGTCAAATGGGACTTTAAACCATATAACTATTAAGGATATATAATATGAAAAAATTTCTTTTACTTTTTTTAGCACTTAGTGCTGTTGCTTTTGCTGGTGATGATGGTGAATCTATGATTAAAGCTTACTCAGTAGTTGCTGCTGGTGTTGGTCTTGGTCTTGCTGCTCTTGGTGGAGCTATCGGTATGGGTCATACAACTGCTGCTACTATCGCTGGTACTGCAAGAAACCCTGGTTTAGGTTCAAAATTAATGACTACAATGTTTATTGCTCTAGCTATGATTGAAGCACAAGTTATCTATACACTTGTAATTGCTCTTATCGCTCTTTATGCTAACCCATTTTTAGGTTAATAAATATTTAAAAGAGGGGGAGTTCTTCTCCTCTTTATATCTCTTCTTATTCAAAAAATCAATACTATCTTTTTATAATCTCTAAATATTAATTCTTTATCAAGCTAAGAATGATAAAATTTTACATCATTCTGTACTTGACATAGAATCTCAAGATAAACTAATCATCAAAAAGAGTATTTACTTTATCTTCTAATAATATTATCTCTTCCTCTTTTTTGGGACATTTTGCAATACTAACTACTTGGTCATCTTTATCAACATTAACAATTGTTACACCACTTGTATTTCTTCCAGCTTTTCTAATCGTTTGCATATCAACTCTTATCATCTTTCCAATACTTGTTAATGCCATTAAATCTTGATTTTCATCCACAAGAATATTACCAATAACTTTTTTACCAGTTCTATTTGACAACTTCATAGAGATAACACCACTTCCTGCACGATTAGTAAGTCTATATGCTTCAACTTCTGTCCGTTTTCCAATACCTTTTTCACTAACAGTTAATAGCTCTTGTTGTTCATTTTCAATTACATCTGCATCAACCACATAATCATCATCTGTTTTAAATTTAATACCTCTAACACCTCTTGTGCTTCGTCCTTGGTTTCTAGTCTTATCTATATCAAATCTAATAACTTGACCATTTGCTGTAAATATCATAAGATACTTTGAGTCTGGATGAGTTATTTGTGCTGTTACAATCTCATCAATTACATTATCATTCTCATCTGTATCAAGAACTATTGCCCTTACGCCATTTACTCTAATATTACTAAATTCACTTAATGCTGTTCTTTTTACAATACCTTTTTTAGTAAAAAATGTCATAGATTTGCTCTCATCAAAATCATTTGTTGGGATTATTGCCATAATTGTTTCATTAGGTTTAAGATTTATAAGATTCACAACTGCTTTACCTTTTGCAACCCTACTACCCTCAGGAATTCTATAAACTTTTAGCCAATAAAGTTGCCCTAGATTTGTTACAAACATCAAAGTATCATGAGTCTTTGAGATAAAGAAACTTTCTATGAAATCATCATCATAAGTTGTAATGGCAATTTTACCTTTGCCACCACGATTTTGTTTTTCATATGATTTAATAGATACCCGTTTGATATAGCCTCTATGAGTAATAGTCACAACCATTGGCTCATTTGGGATTAAATCTTCCATATCAATATCATCATAATCATCAACAATCTCTGTTAATCTTTTGCCAGAATATTTATTAGAAATTTCAACAAGTTCCTCTTTTATAATTCCTGTTAATATCTCTTCACTTTTTAATATCCCATCAAGATAAGCGATAATCTCTCTAAGTTCTGCAAGTTCATTTTCAAGATTTTCAACCTCAAGACCTGTTAATTTTCTAAGCTTCATATCCAAAATTGCATTTGATTGAATAGTTGATAAATCTAATCTATTAATAACAGATTCTCTAGCATCATTTGTATCATTAGATTGTCTAATAAGAGCTATCACCTCATCTATATTTTCAACAGCCTTTAAAAGTCCTTCAACAATATGAGCTTTTGCTTTTGCCTTTTCAAGCTCAAAAATGGTTCTTCTAATAATTACAGTTTTTCTATGCTTAATAAATAAATCAAGAAGCTCTAAAAGTTTAAATATTTTTGGCTCTTTATTTGTGATTGCTAACATTATAATACCAAATGTTGTTTGCATCTGTGTAGACTTAAAAAGATGATTAAGCACAATCTCACTCATAGCATCTCTTTTGAGTTCAATTACAACTCTGATACCATCTCTATCACTCTCGTCTCTAATTTCTGATATACCCTCAAGAGTTTTATCTCTAACTAAAGCAGCTATATTTTCTATCAATCTTGACTTGTTTACTTGATAAGGAAGCTCATCTATAACAATAACATCTCTGCTATTTTTTTGCTCAAGGTGAGTTTTAGCTCTAACTTTGATACGACCTCGCCCTGTTGTATATGCATCATTAATACCTTTTTTACCAAAAATTATACCACCCGTTGGAAAATCAGGACCTTTTATAATTTGTAAAATCTCTTCAATGGAACAGTCTGGATTTTCTAGTCTATATATATGTGCATCTATTATCTCATTTAATCTATGAGGTGGAATATTTGTTGCCATTCCAACTGCAATACCAGAACTACCATTAATAAGTAGATTCGGAGAACGTGAAGGAAAAACCTCAGGTTCACTCATACTATCATCATAGTTTGCCACAAAATCAACAGTATCTTTATCAATATCTGCCAAAAGCTCATCAGAAATTTTACTCATTCTAGCTTCGGTATATCTCATAGCCGCCGCGTTATCTCCATCAACAGAACCAAAGTTTCCTTGACCATCAATTAATGGCATTCTCATGGCAAAATCTTGAGCCATTCTTACAAGTGCATCATATACAGAGTTATCACCATGTGGGTGATACTTACCAATAACATCACCAACAATACGAGCTGATTTTTTATATGGGCTTCTATAAGAGAGATTAAGTTCGCTCATTGCGTATAAAATTCTTCTGTGAACTGGTTTTAGTCCGTCTCTAGCATCTGGTAATGCTCTACCAATAATTACACTCATAGAGTAATCAAGATAACTAGTTTTTATACTATCTTCTATTAATATATTATCAATATTATCTTCATTAGATAGAATATTCATAAGACTCCTTGAAAATTTAAAAATTACAAAAATTATATCTAAAATCCTCTTATAAGTGACCTCAATTTAGGTATAATAAAACAAAAGGGTTTTGTTATGTTTAGATATATTTTGATATTGATAATGTCAATATTCGCTTTTGGTTTAGAATTAAGTATGGTTGATAATAAAATTGTAGAGTCTAGTGATGATATATTTAAGCAAAGTTCAATATATACTCACAAAAAACTTTTACAATGTTCTCCTCATATTGATTTAAGATATAAGGTTTTAAGTTCAAAAAAAATTGAATTAATTCCAAAAAGTAGATTTAAATCATCAACCACTTATAATTGTGCATTAAATAGTAAATTTTTTGATGTTAATGCTAGTTTTAAATATACAACTGATAGTTTTGATATGTTGAATTTTAACTATTTTAAAGCTGAAAATATATTAAGAGTTGAATTTAATGATATTATTGATTTAAAA